>NZ_PSVX01000050.1:0-27523 GCF_002932695.1 Rathayibacter sp. AY1D2
CCGGCCGCAACCCGCAGACCGGCGAGACCATCCAGATCGCCGCCGGCCACTCGGTCAAGGTCTCCGCGGGCACCAAGCTCAAGGCCGCCGCGAAGTAGTCGCGCCCTCCGACACGGCCCCGGCACTGCGCCGGGGCCGTCGTCGTCCGCGGACGCGGCCGCCGATCGTCCGCGGACGCGGCTGCCGATCAGCCGCGGAACGTAGGCTGGACCGGTGAATCGAACCGTCCGGATCGTCGGCCCTGCGCTCGTGCTCGTCGCCGCAGCGCTCGTCGCCCTCCTCGCGGCCCTGGCCTTCGGCGGGGGAGCCGCGGCTCCGCTGCTGAACGATCCCGGCCCCGTGGTCCGCTACGGCCTCCCGATCGCCAAGCTGGCCGTCAATCTCGGCGCCGCGGGCATGATCGGCTCGCTCGTGCTGACGCTGTTCGCGCTGAGCCCCCGCGCCGCCGCCGCCCGCGACGCCCGGTCCTCGTCCCGCGCCTCGACCGCTCACGCCTCCTCGCGCGGCGGCCAGTCCTCGCGCGGCGGCCAGTCCTCCTCCCGCGCCGGATCGACGCGCACCGCAGTCGCGCCCGCGCGCCCCGCGCCCGCCGAGGCCGCGCCCGAGCCGCGCACCGAGTTCTCGATCGCCCTCGACGTCGCCGCCGCCAGCGCCGCCTTCTTCGCGGCGGCCAGCGCGGTGACCGGGTTCCTCACCTTCCTCAACGTCACGCAGACGCCCCTGAGCCTCGACCGCGACTTTGGCACCAAGCTCAGCTACTTCATCGGCAGCATCGAGGTCGGCCAGGCCTGGCTCATCACGACCCTGCTCGCGGCCGTCGTCACCGTCCTCTGCTTCGCCGTCCGCAACCAGACCGCGCTCGTCTTCGTCACGGGCCTGGCCCTGCTCACGCTGCTGCCGATGGCGCAGCAGGGGCACGCGGCGGGAGCGAGCGGGCACGACGCCGCCGTCACGGCGCTGGGCCTGCACCTCGTCTTCGCGGCGATCTGGCTGGGCGGCCTCATCACCGTCATCGCCCTGCGGCCCCTGCTCGGCGGCTCCCGCCTGCTGCCCGTGATCGAGCGCTACTCCAGCCTCGCGCTCGTGAGCTTCGTCGTGGTCGCGGCGTCCGGCTACGTCAGCGCCGAGCTCCGGCTCGCCACTCTCGACAACCTGCTCACCGGCTACGGGATCCTCGTGCTGGTCAAGGTCGCGGCGCTGGTCGCGCTGGGCCTGTTCGGCGTGCTGCAGCGCCGCTACCTCATCGAGCGGATGCGGAAGGCCGGCGGTGTCGGCGGCCGCAGCTTCTGGTGGCTCGTCGGCGCCGAGATCGCCTTCATGGGGATCGCGTCCGGAGTCGCCGCGGCTCTCGCGCGCACCGCGACCCCGGTCGACCAGATCGCCGCGAGCCAGCTCACGGATCCGACCCCGGCCCAGCTGCTGACGGGCGAGCCCCTGCCGCCGCCCGCGAGCGCGATGAACTTCCTCACGCTCTGGAACATCGACCTTGTCTGGCTCCTGGTCTGCTCCTTCGCCATCGCGTTCTACGTCGCCGGAGTGGTGCGCCTGCACCGCCGTGGCGACCGCTGGCCCCTGCACCGCACGATCCTCTGGATCGCGGGCATGCTCCTCCTGGTCTACATCACGAACGGCGGGGTGAACGCGTACGAGAAGTACCTGTTCAGCGCCCACATGCTCTCGCACATGGTCCTCACCATGGCGGTGCCGCTGCTGCTCGTCCCGGCGGCACCGGTCACGCTCATCGCCCGCGCCGCCGCCCGCCGCACCGACGGCTCCCGCGGCGCCCGCGAGTGGGTGCTGCTCGCCGTGCACTCGCGTTTCGCCACCGCGATCTCGCACCCGATCGTCGCCGCCCTGCTGTTCGTCGGGTCGCTCTGGGGCTTCTACTACTCCCCGCTGTTCCGCTGGGCCACCACGGACCACATCGGCCACGAGTGGATGATCGTCCACTTCCTGATCACCGGCTACCTCTTCGTCAGCGTCCTGATCGGAGTGGACCCGAGCGTGCACCGCGTGCCCTACGCGATGCGCCTGCTGCTGCTGCTGGGCACCATGGCGTTCCACGCCTTCTTCGGCCTCGCACTGATGACGGGGGAGGGGCTGCTCCTCGCCGACTGGTACGGAGCGATGGGCTGGGGCACCTCCGCGCTCGCCGATCAGCAGGCGGCCGGCGGCATCGCGTGGAGCATCGGCGAGATCCCCACCCTCGCGCTCGCGATCGTCGTCGCGATGATGTGGAGCCGCTCCGACGCCCGCGAGACCAAGCGCCGCGACCGCCAGGCCGACCGCACCGGAGAGGCCGAGCTCACGGCCTACAACGACCGCCTGGCCGCCCTCCAGAAGCGCGGCTGATCCGCGCCCGGGCCCCGGGGTCCCGGCGGGCCGCGGGTACAGTGGAGCGGTGACTCAGCCGACCCTCTCCGACGAGCAGCAGCGGGTCTTCGACCTCATCGAGAACACGCGCGAGCACCTGTTCGTCACGGGTCGCGCGGGCACGGGCAAGTCCACCCTGCTCAACCACCTGAGCTGGAACACCGACAAGCAGATCGTCATCTGCGCCCCCACCGGCGTCGCGGCGCTGAACGTCGGCGGCCAGACCATCCACTCGCTCTTCCGACTGCCGATCGGCGTCATCGCCGACTCCGACCTCGACCAGCCGCCCGAGCTGCGCAAGCTCCTCAACACCATCGACACGCTCGTCATCGACGAGATCTCCATGGTCAACGCCGACCTGCTCGACGGGATCGACCGCAGCCTCCGGCAGGCGCGGCAGCGGCGCTCCGAGCCGTTCGGGGGCGTGCAGGTCGTCCTCTTCGGCGACCCGTTCCAGCTCGCACCCGTGCCCGGCGATCCGGAGGAGCGGGCCTACTTCGCCGACCGCTACCGCTCGCTGTGGTTCTTCGACGCCCTCGTCTGGCAGGAGGCGCCGCTGCGGATCGTCGAGCTCGGCCGGATCCACCGGCAGAGCGACGAGCGCTTCAAGTGGATGCTCAACGCGGTCCGCTTCGGCATGGTGACGAAGGAGATCGCCGACGTGCTGAACGCGGCGGGCGCGCGGACGCCTCCGGCCGACGACGCGATCACGCTCGCGACCCGCAACGACACGGTCAACCGCATCAACCAGGCGGCACTCGCGCGGCTGAAGGGCCCGCTGAAGACCGCGTCGGCCGAGATCAGCGGCGACTTCGGCGGGCGCGCCTATCCAGCGGACCAGAACCTCGAGCTCAAGATCGGCGCGCACGTGATGTTCCTGCGCAACGACTCCGAGCAGCGCTGGGTGAACGGCACGATCGGCCGGGTGACGAAGGTCGCGGGGACGGTGTGGGTCGAGGTGGACGGCGAGGTCCACGAGGTCGAGCCCGCGACCTGGGAGCGCTACCGCTACTCCTACTCCGCCGCGACGAAGAAGCTGACCCGCGAGATCGTCGCCGAGTTCGCGCAGTTCCCGCTCCGGCTGGCGTGGGCGGTCACGATCCACAAGTCGCAGGGCAAGACCTACGACTCCGCCGTGGTCGACCTCGGGCAGCGCGCCTTCGCCCCCGGGCAGACCTACGTGGCGCTCAGCCGCATCACGAGCCTCGAGGGGCTCTACCTGACGCGGCCGCTCCGGCCGAGCGACATCATCGTCGACAAGGACGTGCTGCGCTTCATGTCCGAACGGCGAGCCGAGCCGGCCGCCGTCGCGGAGGCGTCCGCGGACTGACGCCCCGCGGAGGAGGTCGGAGCAGGCCCTCAGGCCGCCGCGCAGGTCCGGGCGAGATCGCGGAACAGCTCCGTCGTCAGCCGGTACGCCTCCGCGACCTCCGCGATGACCCGCTCGCGCTCCTCCTCGTCCCAGCCCGCGGCGTCGAGCTGCTCGCGATAGGTGGCGCGGAAGGCCGACGGTGCGGCGATCTCGCCGAAGAGGAAGAAGCCGACGCCGTTGGTCTCGAAGCCGAACCGCCGCTGCAGCAGCCCGCGGACGATCGCGCAGCCGGAGAGGTCGCCGAGGTAGCGCGTGTAGTGGTGGGCGACGAAGCCGCCGCTCCAACCCGAGGCCACGGTGCGGATCCGGTCGACGTAGGCGCTGGTCGAGGGCAGCGGGCGGATGCGCTCGCGCCAGTCCTCGCCGACGAGGAAGCGCAGGTCCTCCGCGATCGCGGGGAGCCGGGTGAGCTTGGCCGAGAGGAACGGCTCCGCGACCGGATCGCCGGCCATGTCCTCCGCCACGGCCTCGAGGGCCTCGTAGACGAAGTAGTGCTGCGAGATGAGCGCGATGTAGTCGTCGCGGCTGCCGGAGCCGGTCATCAGCGAGGTCATGAAGGCGGCGCCCTCGTCGTCCGCGCCGGACTGCCCGATGCGCAGGCGCAGGGCCTCGGAGAACGGGATGACGTTCGACACGGTGGCCTCCCTCGGCGACTGAGGTCTGCCTTACCTTAGCCGAGCGGGGCCGCCGGGACCAGAGGGCATCAGTGCCCGTGTCCGCGGTCGACGACGGAGTGCATCATCCCGCCCATGTCGCCCGAGCCGCCCGAGGAGGCGGCCATGGCGGGGGTGGCGAGGGCGGAGACGGCGAGCGCGCCGGCCAGGAGTCCGACGAGAGCTCGCGACGGCGAGACGGCCTTCTCCTCGACGCGCGGAGAGCGGAGCGAGACGGCCACCACGGCGACCGCGATCAGCTGGAGGACCGCGGCGGCCAGCGCGGGGAGGGGCTCGGCGAGTGCGCCGAGGGCCAGACCGAGGGCGAACGCCGCCAGGGAGGCGACCGCGACGGCCAGCGCGGAGCGCGGCACGACGATCCGGCCGCGTGCCAGGACGAGGACCGCCCAGAGGATCTCGACAGCACCGAGCGCTCCGATCACCGGAGCCTGCACGCCCTCGCCGCCGGCGGCGAGCGAGAGGTGGACGAGCCCGGCGCCGAGTCCGGCGAAAGCGGCGTTGCAGCGGGCCACGGTGGTCATGGCGGCTCCTTCGCTGGATCGGGGAAGAAGAGGAGGCCCCGGATCGACACACCGCATCGTGTCGTCCGGGGCCGTTCAGTCCGTCCGCCGCGGAAAACGGCGGGCCCACGGCGGACGGAGTAGAGGGGGGCGGCGGGTGCCGCCCGGGTCAGGCGGTGGCGGCGGTGCGCGTCCTCGCCGTCTTCTCGGTGCCGAGTCCGACTCCCAGGAGCACCAGCGCGCTGGCCAGGTGCAGGAAGTGGTCGGCGGTGTTCAGCGCCAGCACGTTCAGGGCGGTGTCGACCAGGAAGAAGCCGACGATGCCGAGCAGCAGGTACACCGCTCCGACGGTCACGTTGACGGTCTTCGCCGCGGCGACGGTCGACAGGCCCGCGATCAGCAGCGCGCCTCCGATGAGCAGGTGGGCGATGTTGTGCAGCGGGTTCACCTCGAAGACGCCGAGCAGGAGCCCGCCTTCGGTCGAGAGGAACTGCACGCCTCCGGTCACGACGAAGCCGAGGAGCCCGACGACGACGTAGACGGCTCCGAAGAGAGTCGCCAGCAGTCGATTGGGGGATCTGCGCATGGTCTCTTACCTCCTTCGAGCAGCGCCTCTGCGCTGTACTCCCTCTCTTCGTAACCCGGCGCCTGCCGGTTTGGGAACGGGGTGGACTCCGCCGGTCACGGTCAGGACACGAATCGCGATCGCGCGCTCAGCGGCCCTCTCCGGCCCGATGGAGCCCCCGTACAGTGGTGCCGTTCGCAGACGACGGGGGAGTCGCACGGCATGGGATCTCGCAGACGGACGCGGACGGGACTGCTCGTCGTCCCGGTCCTCGTGCTCGCACTGGCCGGCTGCACGCCCGCCGCCGCCTCGCGCGTGGCGGAGGCGCCCGCGCAGGCGGCGTCGGAGGAGCTCGCCTCCGCCCTGTCGGGGTTCCTCGACGAGACGGTCGGCGTCGCCGGCGCGACCGGAGCGGTCGCCGGGGTCTGGTCGCCGTGGGGCGGCAGCTGGGAGGGCGCGGTCGGCTGGGAGTCGGACGAGCGCACCACCGCCCTCACCACCGACGCGCACCTGCGGCTCGGCACCGGCGGCACCGAGGCGATGACCTGCGACGTGGTCCTCGCCCTCGCCGACTCCGGCCGGGTCGACCTCGACGCCGACGTCGGCGAGACGCTGCGCTCCCTGCCCGGCATCGACGGGCTCACCCTGCGCGAGCTCTGCGCGCACACCTCCGGCCTGGCCGACTTCCGCTCGGCCCTCTGGCCGACCGTGCTCCAGAACCCCCCGCGGCAGTGGCCGACGCTCGAGCTGCTCGCCGCGGCCCAGGTGCGCGGCGCCTCGGCCGAGCCCGGAGCGGCGTGGTCCGACTCCGCCACCGGTCCGCTGCTCGCCGGCATCGTCGCCGCCCAGGTGACCGGTCGGAGCATCGGGGAGCTCTACGACCAGTACGTGGTGCCGCGGTACGGGCTGCGCAGCACGGAGCTGCCCGGCGCCTCCGAGGTCGACCTGCCCGCTCCGTCCCCCCGCGGCTATGCGGTCGCGCTCGACCCGGCGACCGGGGAGAAGCGCTGCGACGTGCGCCTCGACGTCACCGCCGCGTCCCCGTCCGCCCTCGGCGCCGCGGGCGGAGCGCTGACCGATCTGGAGGACCTCCGGCGGCTGGCGACGGGTTTCGCGGCCGATCCCGCGGACGACGCCATGTGGCGGGACCCGGTCGTCCAGGGCCAGGGCCGCGCCGACTACCTCCGCGCCGGGCTCGGCGGGCACGAGGCGGGACCCCTCCGCGGCTTCTCGGGCCTCGCGCCCGGCTTCGTCACCGCGGCGTACTCCGACCCGGTCTCGGGCCTGACCGTGGCCGTCTCGATCAACAGCTCGACGCCCGGCGGGGACTTCGCCGCGACGGTCGCCCGCACCCTGGCCGCCATCGCGGTCGAGCAGGGAGCCGCGGCGGGAGCCGAGGGCCTGCCCCGGCTCCCGTGGACGGCCGACGGCGAGCGCGGCGCCGTGCAGGGGACCCCGACGCGCTGCTGATCCGGCGGCGCCCTACTCTGGTGCCATGCCGATCACTCCCGACACCAAGGACTGGACCTGGGTCCTCGAGCGCCCCTGCCTCGAGTGCGGTTTCGACGCCTCGCTCGTCGACGCCGACGAGGTCGCCGAGCTCATCCGCGAGAACGCCGCCGCCTGGCCCTACGTGCTCGACCGCGACGACGCGGCGGGCCGGCCCGACGACGAGACCTGGTCGCCGCTCGAGTACGCCGCGCACGTGCGCGACGTGCACCGCATCTACCGCACCCGCGTGCAGCTGATGCTCGCCGGCGACGACCCGCTCTACCCCAACTGGGACCAGGACGTCACCGCCGTGGAGGAGCGCTACGACCAGCAGAACCCCGCGACGGTCGGCCGCGAGCTGGTCGAGGCGGCCGAGCGCATCGCCGAGGTGTTCGACTCCGTCGCCGGCGCCCAGTGGCAGCGTCGAGGCCGCCGCAGCGACGGCGCGGCGTTCACGGTCGACACGATCGCCCGCTACTACCTGCACGACATCCAGCACCACCTGCACGACGTGCAGGGCTGAGCTCAGGTGTCGATGAGCTGCGGATTGAGGAACGAGAGCGTCCTCGCGTAGGCGAGCGCCGCAGAGGCGGGGCTGACCGCGTCGCGCAGGTTGCCGTTCGCGAAGTGCCGCTGCGTGTCCGGGTAGGTGTGCGCCGTGACCGGCGTCCCCGACTCCTTCAGCCGTCCGACGAACGACTCCGGGTCGTCGCCCGCGGGCCACTCGTCGCTCTGCGCGTAGTGCAGGAGGGTGGGGCACGGGACCAGCACGTGCTCCTCCCCACCGAGGGTGGCGTAGTACGCGACCACCGCGTCCACGAGCCCGGTGCCCGCGGCGAGCAGCCCGAGGCGGCCGCCGAAGCCGAAGCCGATGACGGCGCTGCGCGGCGCCCCGGCCGCGACTCCGGTGCCGACCGCCTCGGCGACGGCGGCGAGGGTGCGGTCCTGCGCGGCCATCGCGGCGAGGTCGCGCGCGTCCTCCGGGGCGAGCGTGGCCCAGCCGTCGTAGAGGTCGGGCACGAGCACGTGGTAGCCGTGCTTCGCCACGGCCACGGCGAACGGCTCCAGCCACGGCAGGCGCCCGAACACGTCGTGCAGCACGACCACCACGGGCCGGCCGGGGTGCCCGTACTCGAGGGCGACGCCCGGCGACGGGATCTGGACGAGCTCTGTCACCCCTCCACCCTGCCCTCTGCGTCCCGCGATCCCGCGCGCTGCCGCGGATCCGCCCGGCGTGTCGCGTCGAAACGCCGCGCGGGCGCCTCACCGCTCCGCGCGGCCGTGCGGCTCCAGCGGCAGGACGACCTGCTCGCGCAGGTGCTCGTAGACGACCGAGGTGCGCACGTCGGCGACCTCGCGGCGCTGCGTCAGCTCGTCGATGACGAAGGCGTAGAGGTCCTGGTTGTCGCGGACGGCGACGTGGATGATGAAGTCCTCCGAGCCGGAGGTGACGAACACGCCGACCGTCTCGTCGAGGCCGGCGACCCAGTCGCGGAAGGCCTCGATGATCTCGCGCGACGGCGGACGGATGCGGACCGCGATCAGCGCCTGCACGCCGCGCCCGAGGGCCGCGAAGTCGAGAGTGAGCGTCGCGCCGGTGATCACGCCGCGGCGCCGGAGGCTCCTCGTGCGGTCGAGGGCGGTGGTCGGCGAGACGTGCACGGCGGCTGCGAGGTCACGGTTCGTGATCCGTGCATCCGACTGCAGGACCTGCAGGATCCGGACGTCGAGTTCGTCGAGTGCCGCTCCTGGGCCGTTCTGCTGGTCGTTCATACGGAGATCCTGCCGCAGGGGACCCCTCCTGCCTACTGTTCGTGACGTCACTGCGCACGAACCGAGGAGCATCATGACCATCCCCGCCCCCGACGCCGTCGGCTTCCACCCCGACGAGATCGACACCGCCGCGCCCACCCGCTCGGCCCGCCTCAAGTGGGTGGTCGTCGTCGACGAGTCCCTCCCCGCCGGCCGCGCCGTGAACGCCGCGATCTGCGTGGGCGCCGCGACGGCCGCGCACGTCGCGGGGCTGCTCGGACCGAGCCCCGCCGACGCGTCCGGATCGCTGCATCCCGGTCTGCCGTGGGCCGGCTGCACGGTCCTCGCCGCCGACGCGGCGACCCTGCTCGCGATCCGCGCGAAGGCCGAGGCGCACGACGGGACGTTCGTCGCCGACACGCCCGCGTCGGCGCAGGCCACCCGGGTGTACGACGAGTACCGGGAGGCGGTGGCGGCGAGCGGCTCCGACGAGCTGCAGTACCTCGCGGTCAGCCTGGTGGGGCCGAGGAACCGGATCGACAGGATCGTCGGGCGGCTGCCGCTGCTGGGCTGACGGACACCGCGGGGCTGCCGGACGCCGCTGCGCTGACGGACGCCGCTGCAGCGCCGGAGGAGGAGCCGCTCGCATCGGGCCGGAGGACCGGCCGCAGACGAGGGGAGAGGAGAGCGAGTGACGGGAATCGAACCCGCGCCATCTGCTTGGGAAGCAGAAGTTCTACCATTGAACTACACTCGCGCGGCGCCGCTCGGGCGCACCAGGACATCGTAGCAAGGCCCGGAGCCGGCCCACGCCCCGGGGTCGCGCCACGCCCTAGGATCGCAGCGTGCTCCTCTCCGACCGCGACATCTCGCTCGAACTCGCCTCCGGCCGCGTGGGGCTCGCCCCGCACGATCCGTCGATGCTGCAGCCGTCGTCCGTCGATGTGCGCCTCGACCGCTTCTTCCGGTTGTTCGACAACCACCGCTACCCGTACATCGATCCGGCCGAGGACCAGCCCGAGCTGACCCGCCTGGTCGAGACGCCGCAGGGCGAGCCGTTCATCCTCCACCCGGGAGAGTTCGTGCTCGGCTCGACCTACGAGGAGGTGTCGCTGCCGGACGACATCGCGGCGCGCCTCGAGGGCAAGAGCTCGCTCGGACGGCTCGGACTGCTGACCCACTCGACCGCCGGGTTCATCGATCCGGGCTTCACCGGCCACGTCACCCTCGAGCTCAGCAACGTCGCGACGCTCCCCATCACGCTCTGGCCGGGGATGAAGATCGGCCAGATGTGCTTCTTCCGCCTCAGCTCGCCCGCCGAGAAGCCCTACGGCTCGGCGGAGTACAGCTCGCGGTACCAGGGCCAGCGCGGTCCGACCGCGTCGCGGTCGGCGCTCAACTTCCACCGCACGGACGTCTACACCGACTGACTCCGGCGCAGGGATCAGGGCGCGGGGGTCAGCCCAGCAGGCGGGGGAGCTGCAGCACGAGCCAGGGGGAGAACGCCCAGGGGGTCGAGCGGACGGCGGCGAGCGTCGCCTCGGCGTCGACCCACTCGTAGTCCATGACCTCGTCGAGGCGCGGATCGAGGGCGTCGCGGCTCGACAGCGTCGCCGTGTAGACGGGGCAGATCTCGTTCTCGACGACGCCGGACGCGTCGACCGCGCGGTAGCGGAAGTCCGGCAGGGCGACCTCCAGCGTGGCCAGCCGGGCGCCGAGCTCGCGCTCGGCCCGGCGGACGACGGCGTCCTCGATCCGCTCGCCCGGGGCGGGGTGCCCGCAGAAGGAGTTGGTCCAGACGCCCGGCCAGGTGCGCTTCTCGAGTGCGCGGCGGGTCACCAGAAGCGCGCCGTCCGGGGAGAAGACGTGGCAGGAGAACGCGAGGTGCAGGGGAGTGGCCGTGTCGTGCACGGTCGCCTTGTCGGCGACCCCCACGGCGTTCCCGGCCTCGTCGAGGAGGACCACCTGCTCGATCCGGTCCGTCTGCACAGTGGCGGCTGGCGAAGTCATACCCGCAAGTCAAGCACGCCGCAACACATCAGCCGGCTTATCGTCCTGGTTCTCTCCTTTGTTAGCCTTCCCACGTGGATACGCGCGACCCCGTGGTTCTGTCCCGGTTGAGGCAGGAGCACGTCGATGCCGTCCTGGACAGGTTCTTCTCGTTGGCGAGGTCCCGGGCGGTGCGTCTCGGACCCCGCTACCTGACCCTCTGGCAGACGCTGGAGGCCAACACCCGCGGCGGCAAGCGCTTCCGCCCGCTGATGGTGATCTCGGCGTACGAGGCTCACGGCGGCCAGGATCCGGAGGCCGCCGCCCACCTCGGCGCGGCGTTCGAGCTTCTGCACACCGCGCTGATCGTGCACGACGACGTGATCGACCGCGACTTCGTGCGCCGCGGCGGCCCGAACGTCTCGGGCAGCTACCGCGACGAGGCGACGACCGCGGGCCTCTCCATCCCGATCGCCGAGCACCGCGGCACCTCGGTGGCCGTGATCGCCGGGGACCTCGCCCTCACCGGCGCCCACCGCCTCGTCGAGGGCGTCGGCGCCTCCGACGGCGTGCGGGCCCGCCTGCTCACCCTGCTCGACGAGGCCGTCTTCGCCTCCGCCGCGGGCGAGCTGGCCGACGTGGACTTCTCCCTCATGCCGGGCATGCCCTCGGTCGACGAGGTGCTCGAGATGGAGCGCCTCAAGACGGCCGTCTACTCGTTCGAGGCGCCGCTGCAGGCCGGAGCGATCCTCGCCGGGGCCTCGGACGCCGCGGTGGACGCCCTCGGCGAGTTCGGCCGCTGGATCGGCATCGCCTACCAGATCGTCGACGACCTGCTCGGGGTCTTCGGCTCCGAGGGGCAGACCGGCAAGACCACGCTGGGCGACCTCCGCGAGGGCAAGCGCACCGTCCTCATCGCCCACGCGGCCGGCACGGACTGCTGGCCCGACATCGAGGCGCTGATCGGCGACGAGCACCTCGCGCCCGAGACCGCGGAGAAGGTGCGCGGCATCCTCGAGGAGTGCGGCGCCCGCAGCTACGCCGAGGGGCTCGCGAACCAGTTCGCAGACCGCGCCTGGGCGGCGCTGGAGACGCCCGCGGTGTCGGAGGCCTTCCGCAACGAGGTCCGCCCGCTCGTGGCCAGCGTGGTCGGGCGCACCCGATGAGCGCTGTCCGCCACGCGCGGATGCGTGCGACGATGCGCTCCGCCCGGCCGAGCCCCCGTACGGTGGCACGATGAGCCGCCAGAGCGAACTGTACGACCGCGTCGCGCACGAGTCGTCCGCGCAGGTGATCCGCCGCTACTCCACCTCCTTCGGGCTGGCCACGCGTCTGCTCGCCCCGGGCGTCCGCGAGCGGGTGGAGGACGTCTACGCCCTCGTGCGCGTCGCCGACGAGATCGTCGACGGCGTCGCCGAGGAGGCCCGTCTCGATCGGGCCGCGGTGGAGGAGTCCCTCGACGCCTTCGAGGCCGAGACCGAGCGCGCGCTCGCCTCCGGCTACAGCTCCAACCTCGTGATCCACGCCTTCGCTCGGACCGCGCGGGCGACCGGATTCGGCACCGAGCTCACCCGGCCGTTCTTCGCGTCGATGCGCGCCGACCTCCGCGAGACCGAGCACACCCCCGAGTCCTTCGAGGCCTACGTCTACGGCTCCGCCGAGGTCGTCGGGCTGATGTGCCTGCACGTGTTCCTCGCGGCGCCGGACGCGGGGCTCGTCTCCGAGGCCGCCCGCGCGCGGCTCGTGGCCGGAGCGCGCCGCCTGGGGGCCGCGTTCCAGAAGGTCAACTTCCTCCGCGATCTCGCCGCCGACGTCGACGGCCTCGGCCGCAGCTACTTCCCCGGAGTCGACCCGCGGGCGTTCTCCGAGCGCGACAAGGCCTCGCTGCTCGCCGACCTCGACGACGACCTCGCCGAGGCCGCAGCCATCGTGGCCGAGCTCCCGCGCTCGAGTCGGCGCGCGGTCCTGCTGGCCCACTCCCTCTTCGCCGCCCTGGCCGACCGGATCCGCGCGACGCCCGCCGAGGAGCTCCTCCGCGCCCGCGTCAGCGTGCCCACGGCCGCCAAGGCGGCGCTCGCGGCCAAGGCGGCCGTGTCGACGCTCGGCCCGCGCCTGGGCCCCGGCCCCGTCCGCGCGACCCGCTCGAGGACCGGCCCGCACCGCGCCGTCGTCATCGGCGGGGGGATCGGCGGACTCGCCTCCGCCGCGCTGCTCGCGCGCGACGGCTACGACGTGACCCTCCTGGAGGCGCGCGAGGCCGTCGGCGGCCGCGCCGGCTCGTGGGAGCACGAGGGCTTCCGCTTCGACACCGGTCCCTCCTGGTACCTGATGCCCGAGGTGTTCGACCACTTCTTCCGCCTCATGGGCACCAGCGCCGAGGAGCGCCTCGACCTCGTCACGCTCGACCCCGGCTACCGGGTCTACAGCGAGGGCGTCGACGAGCCGATCGACGTGCTCGCCGACCTCGAGTCGAACCTCGCGCTCTTCGAGAGCATCGAGCCCGGAGCGGGCGAGCGGATGCGCGCGTACCTCGACTCCGCGCGCGACACCTACGAGATGGCCAAGCGCCGCTTCCTCTACACGAGCTTCTCGTCCTTCCTCCCGCTGCTGCGCCGCGACGTGCTCAGCCGGACCGGGAGGCTCGGCCGCCTGCTGCTCACTCCGCTCGACACGTTCGCGGCGACGGCGGTCACCGACAACCGGCTGCGCCAGATCCTCGGCTACCCGGCCGTCTTCCTCGGCTCCTCGCCGTTCGCCGCGCCGAGCATGTACCACCTGATGAGCCACCTCGACCTCGCCGACGGCGTGCTCTACCCGATGGGCGGATTCACGAAGCTGATCGAGGCGGTCGCCGACGTCGCCGAGGAGGCCGGCGTCACCGTCCGCACGTCCTCGCCCGCGACGCGGATCCTCACCACCCGCTCGCCCCGCGGCCGACGCCGCGGCGCCGAGGTCGTCGGAGTCGAGTTCACGGGCCCCGACGGCACGGAGCGGATCCCCGCCGACCTGGTCGTCAACGCCTCCGACCTCTTCACCACCGAGCAGTCGCTCCTCCCCGAGGAGCTGCGGACCTACCCGCCCGCCTACTGGGAGAAGCGCGAGCCCGGCCCGAGCGCCGTCCTCGTCCTCCTGGGCGTGCGCGGGGAGCTGCCCGAGCTCGAGCACCACACCCTGCTCTTCACGAAGGACTGGCGCGACAACTTCGACAAGATCTTCGGCGAGCACCCGACCGTGCCCGACCCCGCGTCGATCTACGTCTGCCGCCCGAGCGCGACCGACGCGAGCACGGCTCCGGAGGGGCACGAGAACCTGTTCGTGCTCGTGCCGATCCCGGCCGACACCTCGATCGGCCACGGCGGAGTCGACGGCGCGGGCGACGCGCGCGTCGAGGCCATCGCCGACCAGGCCATCGCGCAGATCGCGTCCTGGACCGGCGCGACCGACCTGGCCGAGCGGATCGTCGTCCGCCGCACGATCGGCCCGGCCGACTTCGAGAGCGACCTCGGCGCCTGGCGCGGCTCGATGCTCGGACCGGCCCATGTCCTCTCGCAGAGCGCCTTCTTCCGGGCCGGGAACGTCAGCAGGCACGTCGACGGACTGCTCTTCGCCGGCAGCTCCACGATCCCCGGCATCGGCCTGCCGATGTGCATCATCAGCGCCGAGGTCATGCTCAAGCGCGTGCGCGGCGACGTGTCGACCGAGCCGCTGCCCGTGCGGGAGGCGCCGTCCGCTCCGGTCGCGCCCGTCGCCGTGGGGGAGTAGGCGTGGGGATCCTCTACCTGCTCGCGCTCCTCGTCTCGATCACCGGGATGATCGTGCTCGACCGCCGCTTCCGGCTGTTCTTCTGGGCGGACGCGCGACGCGCGGCGATCGTGCTGCCCGTGGGAGTCGCGTTCTTCCTGGTCTGGGACCTCGTGGGGATCGGCCTGGGTGTCTTCTTCCGCGGAGAGACCTCCTACATGACCGGCCTGCAGATCGCGCCGGAGCTCCCGGTCGAGGAGGTCCTCTTCCTCACCCTGCTCTGCTACCTGACGATGGACGTGCACGGCTTCCTCTCGCAGCGCGTCTCCCGGCGGGCGGAGGCGCGCGCGTGACCTACCTCCTCCTCAACGCCGTGTTCCTCGCGGTGGTGCTGGTGCTGCTGCTGCTCGCGCTGCGCCGACGCGTCCTGCGCCTGCCCGCCGTCCTCGGCACGCTCGCCGTGCTGCTGGTGATGACCGCCGTCTTCGACAACATCATGATCGGAGTGGGCCTGCTGGTCGCCTACGACGACGACCTGATCTCGGGGATCCGGATCGGCGTCGCTCCGATCGAGGACTTCGCCTACGCGATCGCCGCGGCCCTCGCCCTCCCGGCGCTCTGGGTGCTCCTGCCCTCGCGTCGTCGGAGCGAGCCGTGAACCGGCTGCGCGCGCTGTTCGTCTCGAGCCGCCCGCTGAGCTGGGTCAACACCGCCTACCCGTTCGCGGCGGCGTACCTGCTGACCACCCGCGAGATCGACCTCGCCTTCGTGCTCGGCACGATCTACTTCCTCATCCCCTACAACCTCGCGATGTACGGGATCAACGACGTCTTCGACTACGAGTCCGACCTGCGGAACCCCCGCAAGGGCGGCGTCGAGGGCGCCGTGCTCGACCGGAGCGAGCACCGCGCGACGCTGATCGCGGCGGTGGCCACGAACGTGCCGTTCCTGGTGGCGCTCGTGCTGCTCGGATCCCCGGTCTCGTGGCTGGTCCTCGCGATCAGCGTCTTCGCCGTGATCGCCTACAGTGCGCCGGGGCTCCGCTTCAAGGAGCGCCCGTTCGTCGACTCGCTGACCTCGGCGACCCACTTCGTCAGCCCGGCCGTCTACGGGATCGCACTCGCGGGCACCGTGGTCACCGGACCTCTGGTGGCGCTGCTCGTGGCGTTCTTCCTCTGGGGGATCGCGAGCCACGCCTTCGGCGCGGTGCAGGACATCCTGGCCGACCGCGCGGGCGGCATCGGCTCGATCGCGACCGTGATCGGAGCGAAGGCGACCACGCGCTTCGCCATCGCCGCCTACGTCGCGAGCGGCCTGCTCCTGCTCCTGCTGCCCTGGCCGGGGACCCTCGCGGCGATCCTCGCGGTACCGTACGCGGTGAGCATCTGGCCGTACCGGTCGCTCGAGGACGCCGAGGCGGAGCGAGCGAATGCGGGCTGGAAGCGCTTCCTCGCGCTGAACTTCCTGACCGGCTTCCTCGTCACGCTCCTGCTGATCGTGTTCTGGATCGCCACGGTCTGATCCGCGGCCGGCGGCGCGCGGGGAGGGGCCTCGCCCGCGTCTCCCGCGGGCCGGGCCTCGTCAGTCCCGGCGGGCGGGCGGAGCGAGCCGCGGCTCCGGCACGACGGGGGCGGTGGCCGGCGGGCGGCGCACCGGCAGGAGCAGCACCAGCCCCACGGCGAGGACGAGGACGAGCCCGAGGATGCCCCAGTACTGCACGTTCGCCTCGCCGCTGCCCGAGACGGCCGCGGCGATCGAGACGGCGGCTGCGAAGGCGGCGGGCGCGAGGAACGAGGCCGCCCGCCCGGTGGTCGCGTAGAGGCCGAAGATCTCGCCCTCGCGTCCCTCCGGGATGAGGCGGGCGAGGTAGCTGCGGCTCGCCGACTGCGCCGGGCCGACGAACAGGCACAGCAGCAGGCCGAAGATCCAGAACACCGTGCTCCCCCCGTCGTGCAGGACGAAGACGGCGGTGCCGCAGACGACCAGGCCGATGAGCGAGGCGACGATCACGGCCTTGGGGCCGATGCGGTCGTCGAGCGCGCCGACCGAGATGGTCGCCACTCCGGCCACGACGTTCGCGGCGATGGCGAACAGGATCACCTCGCCGGCGTCGAAGCCGAAGGTGCCCTGCGCCAGCACGCCGCCGAAGGTGAAGACCCCGGTGAGCCCGTCGCGGAACACCGCGCTGGCGATGAGGAAGGCCACGGTGCTGCGGCTCTCGCGCCAGAGGGCGGCGACCTGCGCGAAGAGCGCGCGGTAGGAGGCGATCACGCCGACGCGCTCCGCCCGGCTCGCCTGTGCCGGCGTCTCCGGCACCGCGACCAGCACCGGGAGGGCGAAGACGGCGAACCACACGCCGGCGACCAGGATCGAGACGCGCACGTCGAGGCCGTCGTCCCCCGTCACTCCGAAGAGCCCGACCTCGGGCGAGATGAAGCCGAAGTACACGATCAGCAGCAGGACGATCCCGCCGACGTAGCCCATGCCCCACCCGAAGCCGGAGACGCGGCCGATGGTCGCCCGGGTCGAGACCTGGAGGAGCATCGCGTTGTAGTTGACGCTCGCGAACTCGAAGAAGACCGTGCCGACCGCGAGCAGTCCGAGTCCCAGCCAGAGGAGGGCCGGGTCGGGGCGCACGAGGAACATCAGCAGGATGCAGAGGACGACGACGGCGGAGTGGATCCCCAGCCAGAGCCGGCGGCGCCCGCCGAGGTCGGCCCGGCGGCCGGTGATCGGCGCGATCACGGCGACGACCACGCCGGCGGCGGCGAGGGACCAGCCGAGCGCGGCCGAGACTCCGCTCGAGGTGCCGAAGAGCCCGTCGGTGGTCAGGTAGACGGTGAAGACGAAGGTAGTCACCACCGCGTTGAAGGCCGATCCGCCCCAGTCCCACAGGCCCCAGGCGAGGACGGGCCAGCGGCCGGTGCGCGTCGTCATGGGCCCACCGTAGGGGGAGGAGGTGAACGGCCGGAAGCGGCGGGACCCGCGAGTCTGAGAGTTGAGCCGATGCGACTCAACTTCTTGCCTCCGGACTTGACGCGAGACGACGGATGCGTAAACTTGAGCGTGCGGGGCTCAACTCCCGCAGAGGATTCCGCACCACCCGTCAACTGACCGGCAGCCGCCCGCGCGACGCCGATCGCGAAGGAGAACAACGCATATGTCCCGTGCCGTAGGCATCGACCTGGGAACCACCAACTCTGTCGTGGCCGTCCTCGAGGGAGGCGAGCCCACCGTCATCGCCAACGCCGAGGGCTTCCGCACCACGCCGTCCGTCGTGGCGTTCACCAAGGACGGGGAGGTGCTCGTCGGCGAGACCGCGAAGCGCCAGGCCGTCACCAACGTCGACCGCACCATCGCGTCGGTCAAGCGCCACATGGGCACCGACTGGACCTTCGGCGTCGAGGACAAGAAGTACACCCCGCAGGAGATCTCGGCCCGCATCCTGGGCAAGCTCAAGCGCGACGCGGAGCAGTACCTGGGCGACAAGGTGACCGACGCGGTCATCACCGTCCCGGCCTACTTCAACGACGCCGAGCGCCAGGCGACCAAGGACGCCGGCGAGATCGCCGGCCTCAACGTCCTGCGCATCATCAACGAGCCCACCGCGGCCGCGCTGGCCTACGGCCTCGACAAGGGCAAGGAGGACGAGCTCATCCTCGTCTTCGACCTCGGCGGCGGAACGTTCGACGTCTCCCTCCTCGAGGTGGGCAAGGACGACGACTTCTCGACCATCCAGGTCCGCGCGACCTCGGGCGACAACCGCCTCGGCGGCGACGACTGGGACCAGCGCGTCGTCGACCACCTGGTCAAGCGCTTCAAGGACTCGACCG
This sequence comes from Rathayibacter sp. AY1D2, assembly GCF_002932695.1. Lineage (NCBI taxonomy): Bacteria > Bacillati > Actinomycetota > Actinomycetes > Micrococcales > Microbacteriaceae > Rathayibacter > Rathayibacter sp. AY1D2. Next base: position 18,291 of record NZ_PSVX01000050.1, read on the forward strand.
GCGTCGACGTCTCGAAGGACAAGATCGCTCGTCAGCGCCTCAAGGAGGCCGCGGAGCAGGCGAAGAAGGAGCTCTCCTCGAGCACCTCGACCAGCATCCAGCTGCCCTACCTCTCGCTCACCGAGAACGGTCCGGCGAACCTCGACGAGACGCTCACCCGCGCCAAGTTCGAGGAGCTCACCAGCGACCTGATCGAGCGCACCCGCAAGCCCTTCACCGACGTCATCGCCGAGGCGGGCGTCAAGGTCGAGGACATCGCTCACGTGGTCCTCGTCGGCGGCTCGACCCGCATGCCGGCCGTCGCCGAGCTCGTCAAGAAGCTCACCGGCGGCAAGGAGCCCAACAAGGGCGTCAACCCGGACGAGGTCGTCGCCGTCGGCGCCGCGCTGCAGGCCGGCGTCCTCAAGGGCGAGCGCAAGGACGTCCTCCTGATCGACGTGACCCCGCTCTCGCTGGGCATCGAGACCAAGGGCGGGATCATGACCAAGCTCATCGAGCGCAACACCGCGATCCCGACCAAGAGGTCCGAGACCTTCACCACGGCCGACGACAACCAGCCGTCCGTCGCGATCCAGGTCTTCCAGGGCGAGCGCGAGTTCACCCGCGACAACAAGAACCTGGGCACGTTCGAGCTGACCGGCATCGCGCCGGCCCCGCGCGGCATCCCGCAGGTCGAGGTCACCTTCGACATCGACGCCAACGGCATCGTCCACGTGTCCGCGAAGGACAAGGGCACCGGCAAGGAGCAGTCGATGACGATCACGGGCGGCTCGTCGCTGCCCAAGGACGACATCGACCGCATGGTCCGCGAGGCCGAGGAGCACGCCGCCGAGGACAAGGCCCGCCGCGAGGCGGCCGAGATCCGCAACAACGCCGAGACCCTGGCGTACTCGATCGACAAGCTGATCAAGGACAACGAGGACAAGCTGCCCGAGGACGTCAAGTCCGAGGTGCAGGGAGACGTCGACGCGCTGAAGACCGCGCTCGCCGGCGACGACGACGCGGCCGTCAAGACCGCGTTCGACGCCCTCAACGCCTCGCAGACCAAGATCGGCCAGGCGATCTACTCCCAGGACCAGGCCGCGCAGAGCGCCCCCGCGGACGCTCCGGCCGACGGTGACAAGAAGGACGACGAGGACATCGTCGACGCCGAGGTCATCGACGAGGACGAGCCGAAGGACACGAAGTAGCCATGGCAGCCGAGAACGAGCCCCAGGACCTCCCCGAGGAGCAGCCGGCCACCGGCGGCGAGGCGGGAGCCGAGGCGGCGCAGGACGCCCAGGACCAGGAGGGCCTCATCGAGGCCGAGGGGCCCGACGTCGAGACCAGCCTCTCGGACGCCGACCTCTCGTTCCTCTCGGGACAGTCCAGCGCCGAGACGCTCGCGGCCGAGCACCTCGCCGATCTCCAGCGGGTGACCGCGGAGTACGCGAACTACCGCAAGCGCACCGAGGCCAACCGCCAGGTCGACAAGGAGCGGGCGATCGGCGACGCGGTGAAGGTCATCCTCCCCGTGCTCGACGACCTCGACCGCGCCGAGAAGCACGGCGACCTCGCCGAGGGCGGGCCCTTCACGGCCATCGCGCAGAAGCTGCGCGGCGGAGTGGAGAAGCTCGGCCTGGTGAAGACCGGCGCCGTGGGCGACCTGTTCGACCCGAACATCCACGAGGCGATCTTCCAGCAGCCCACCCCCGGCGCCGAGACCTCCACGGTCGCGGACGTCGTCGAGGCGGGCTACTACCTCGGAGGCTCGCTGCTGCGGGCCGCCAAGGTGGTCGTGGCAGTCCCCGCCGACTGACCCCGCCACCGGCACCACCACCGCGGAGGACCCCGCCCCGCTCGGCAGCACGCTGCCGGACCGGGGCGGGGTCCCTCGCCGCATTCGACACAGGAAGAGGCACATGGCCAGCCAGGATTGGTTCGACAAGGACTTCTACAAGGTCCTCGGCGTGTCCAAGGACGTCTCCGCCGCGGACCTGAAGAAGACCTACCGCAAGCTCGCCCGCCAGTTCCACCCCGACTCCAACCCGGGGGACGCGAAGGCCGAGGCGCGCTTCAAGGAGATCAGCGAGGCGTACACCGTGCTCTCGGACGCCGAGCAGCGCAAGGAGTACGACCAGATCCGCGCCATGGGCGGCGGAGCGCGCTTCACCGCGGGAGGCCAGCCCGGAGGGTTCGACGACGTCTTCGGCGGCATGTTCGGCCAGGGCGGGCGCACCTCCTACAGCACCCAGCAGGGCCCGCCGCCCGGCTTCGAGGACATCCTCGGCGGCATGTTCGGCGGCGGAGGCAGCCGCTTCGGCCAGCCCAGCGGCGGCTACCGCGGCTTCGGCGGCCCGCAGAAGGGCGCCGACGTCACCGCCAGCACCACCATCGACTTCCGCACCGCGACCCGGGGCGACACCGTCCAGCTGCAGACCGGCGACGGGCGCACCCTCTCGGTGCGCATCCCCGCCGGCGTGGCCGACGACCAGAAGATCCGCGTCCGCGGCAAGGGCCGCCCCAGCCCGGACGGCGGCGATCCCGGCGACCTGGTGCTCACCGTCTCGGTGCGCAAGCATCCGGTGTTCGAGCGCGACGGGCTGAACCTGCGCGTGACGGTTCCCGTGACCTTCGTCGAGGCCGTCTTCGGCGCGACGATCGAGGTGCCGACCCTCGGCGGCGAGCCCGTCAAGCTCCGGGTCGCCGCAGGCACCCCGAGCGGCCGCGTCCTGCGCGTCAAGGGCCGCGGCGTCACGACCCCCAAGGGCACGGGCGACCTGCTCGCCGTCCTGCAGGTCGCCGTCCCGAGCCACCTGTCCGCCGCCGCCCGTGAGGCCCTCGAGGCCTACGCCGCCGCCGAGCCGGACGAGGACCCGCGCGAGGACATCCTGGAGAAGGCCCGCTACTAGCACCGGATCGGCGCGACCGGTCGGAGGAGGAGACATGGACGAGAACACGCCCGTCTTCGCGATCGCCGTCGCCGCCGAGCTGGCGGGGATGCACCCGCAGACCCTGCGGCAGTACGACCGGCTCGGGCTCGTGAGCCCGACCCGCACCGCGGGCAAGTCGCGCCGCTACTCGATGCGCGACGTGGTGCAGCTGCGCGAGGTCGCCCGGCTCTCCTCCGAGGGCGTCTCTCTCGAGGGCATCGCGCGCATCCTGCAGCTCGAGAACCAGGTGCAGTCGCTCTCGCAGCGGGTGCGCGAGCTGGAGTCGGCGCTCGCCGATGAGCTCCTGAACCGGCCGGGCCGCCGCGTGTTCGCCGCCGGACTCGAGGGGGACGTGGTCACTCTGCGCCACGGCACGCGCGCGCAGCGCCGGACCGAGCTGGTCGTCTGGCGCCCCGCGCCACGATCAGAGGCCGACGACGACGCCACGCCCTGAACGAGGGGTAGCCTGACCGGGCGCCGCCCCGTCATCGCGGCGCCCGTCCCTCCGCTCGGGGCGGAGAGCAGGAGGACCGCCGTGGACCACGACAGCAGCACCCCGCGCGACGAGCGCGACGCCCGCCGGGAGCAGGCCGCCCAGGAGCAGGCCCCCCAGGAGCAGGCGTCGGACGCCTCGCGACAGGAGCAGGCCCCGGACGCCACGCGCGCGTCCCGCAGGACGCCCGTCGTCCCCGACAACGGGTTCTCCCGCGAGTCCTACGCGATCCACGCCACCCGCAGCGACCTCCCCCTCTTCTCGGATGCGCTGAACGCCGGCCGCGACGACTCCGGCTGGCTGTCGTCGCTCTCGAGCACCCTCGCCGGTCCCACCGGGCCGGTCGGCTCCCCGGACTCGGCCGCCGAGACGGCGCAGGCGGCGCTCGACCGCCGCACCCGCCGTCGGAGCGACGAGTCCGACTCCTGAGCCGCAGCCCCGGCTAGTCGCGCAGGCGCGTGGCGGCCATCCGGGCGTCGACCAGGCGGCCGCCGCTGAGGCGGGCGAGGATCACGGAGCCGAACGGCAGCGCGCGCACGAGGGGCAGGCCCTCGACCCGTTCCTCGTCCGTGTAGCCGAGGAGGACGTACATCCCGACCACGGCGATCGCGGCGATCGTCGCGACCCGCGCCGGGATCTGGTCCATCGTGCCGCCTCCGCCGTCGATCGGCTCGGCGAGCGTGACGCACATGAGGAAGATCGACGCGTAGACCGCCAGGTGCACGTGGGAGCGGCTCCACGGGCGCGCGAGCGCGGCGATCGGCAGGATCCAGAGGGCGTACCAGGGGTGGATGGCGGTCGACGCCGTCACGAACGCGAGCAGCGCACCGGACAGGCGGGCGAGCGGATCGATGGAGCGCCGCGACAGCATGAGGCGCGCAGCGATCAGGCCGGCGAGCCCGAGCGCGAGGATCTTGACCACGGCGATCGCCGCGGCGGGGTCGTGACCGGTGAACTCGACGGCGCGGGAGACCGAGACCGTGACGAACGACATCGGCGCGTACCAGTGCAGGATCGAGCCGGGCACGACCATCGCCGCGACCCAGCCGACCCCGACGCCCGCGAGCAGCCCGACGGCGACCACGAGGCCGAGCGCTCCGGCGCCCGTCCAGAGCCAGCCGCGGGTGCGCTCGCGCCACGTCGCGTCGTGGCGCAGCCACAGGAGCGCGAGCACGGGGAGCGCGATCACGGCGATCGGCTTGATCGCGATCGCTCCGGCCATCAGCACGACGGCGGCGATGCGCCGGTCGGTCTGGGCGTAGTAGAGCGACGCGAGGATGAGCGCCAGCATCACGGAGTCGTTGTGGCCGGCGACGACGAAGAGCACGAGGGTCAGCGGGTTGGCGACGATCGTCCAGGCGGTGAGCGGGACCGAGAGGCCGCGCAGGCGCGCCAGGCGGAGCGCGTAGACGGCCATGACGGCCACGCCCGCGACCGACACGGCGCGGAGCATCGCGATCGAGAGCTCCGGTGCGCCGTAGCCCGCGAACTGCACGGCGGTGCGCTCGATCAGGAGGTAGAGGGGCCCGTAGGGCGTGGGCGTGTCGGCCCAGAGCGGGTCGACGCCGAGGTCGAACCAGCCGGGGAGCGTCGCGACGCCGTGGGTGTAGGGGTCGATGCCCTGGGTCATCAGGCGCCCCTGCGCCACGTAGGAGAACATGTCGTGGCTGAACAGCGGCACCGTCACGAGGAGCGGAGCGGTCCAGGCGAGGGCCGCCACCACGATGGTGCGGACGGAGCCGGGGCCCGCCGCGAGCGCGACCGTGCGCAGGCGGAGCCACGCGATCAGCAGCAGCATCCCGCCGCCCACGACGAGGGCGCCGCTGGACTCGGTGAGCCAGCCCGTGGCGCGGATCGATGCGACGAGAGGCCAGTCGCGGATGGGCGAGCCGGCGGGCAGGTAGCCCACGCCGAGCGAGCCGAGGAGGATCGCGATCGAGCCCAGCAGGCCCGTCGCCAGCGGCGCGGCCCCCATGAAGCGGAGCCGCGGTCGGCGCTGCCGTCCCGTTGCCCGGGCCGTGTCCGGCCGCTCGATCGTCCCCCGTGAAGCCATCGGAGCCACGCTAAAGGATGGGACTCCGAAGTGCATGGACGGCCGGTGAACGGTTGATCAGTCGGCGCTCAGGTTGTACAAGCACCCGCACGCGCACCGATCAGGGCAGGCGCGGCACCGGGGCCGGCTCCGCGAAGCGCAGCTGGTTGCCGAACGGATCGATCACGTCGAGCGCGAAGCCGAACGGCGTGCGGGTGATCCGCGGGTTGAGGTAGGGGTACGCCTTCGCGTCGAGCTCGGCGTGCAGCTCGCGGACTCCGCGGAGGGCGACGTGCACGGCGGCGCCGGGACTGCCGTCGCGGTGGTGCTCGCTGAGGTGCAGGCGGAGCCCCGAGCGCGACACCTGCAGGTAGAGGGGGGCGTCGAGCGCGGCGCGGTGCTCCCAGTCCACCTCGAAGCCGAGGTAGTCGACGTAGAACTCGCCCGCCTTGGCGACCGAGAAGATCCGCAGGATGGGCACGGCCGCCTCCAGCCGGACCGGCTCGAGCCGGTCCGGCTCCTCCGCGCTCGACCGGTCCCGTGCACGCCGTCTCGTCTCCACGCCACGAGGCTAGCCGCCCCGCGGTCGGCCCGGCGCCGGCGGGTCAGTCGACGAGATCGAGAGCGCGCAGCAGCCGGAGGGTCTCGACCCCGGCGGGCGGGCAGCGGCCCGCATCGGAGCCGTCGACCCAGTGCAGCGAGTCGATCTCGCCGCTCGGGCGCGCCTCCCGGTCGAGCTCGGCGGCGAAGACGCTCATGTGGACCTCCCGCCCCTCCGGCTCGCCGTGCGCCTGGGTGCGGACGGTGAACAGGGGCTCGAGGCCGAGCGCGACGGCGCCGAGCTCCTCGCGGGCCTCGCGGGCCGCCGCCTCGATCCCGCTCTCGCCCTCGTCGACCTTGCCGCCGGGGAGGTAGAGGACGTCGCGGCCCCGCGCCGTGACCATCAGGACGCGCCGGTCGCGGAGGACGGCGACGGCGGACACGACGATCGGCGGGAGGGTGCTCATCCGCTCATCATGCCCGCCGCGGGCGGACCGTCGCGGCGCCCCCGCGGCTACCATGGGGGCACACCAGAAGGACGCGCGCAGCCGGCGCGCGCCGGGGCCCCGTGCGCCCGAACAGCTGAGGAGCAACCCGTGGCAGAACCCACCACCCTCGACAAAGTCATCACCCTCGCGCAGCACAGGGGATTCGTCTTCCCCTCGGGTGAGATCTACGGGGGCACCCGCTCCGCGTGGGACTACGGGCCGCTCGGCGTGGAGTTCAAGGAGAACATCAAGCGCCAGTGGTGGAAGACCTTCGTGCAGGGCCGGGGCGACGTCGTCGGCCTGGACTCCGCGGTCATCCTGCCCACGGCGATCTGGCACGCCTCGGGACACGTCGGCGTCTTCTCGGACCCGCTGACCGAGTCGCTGATCACCCACAAGCGCTACCGCGCCGACCACCTCTTCGAGAAGTACGAGGAGGTCAACGGCCACCCGCCCGTGAACGGCCTCGCCGACATCCCGGACCCGGAGCACCCCGACAAGGTCGGCCAGTGGACCGAGATCAAGCAGTTCTCGGGCCTGATGAAGACCTACCTCGGCGTCGTCGACGACGAGTCGGGGCTGCACTACCTGCGTCCCGAGACCGCCCAGGGCATCTTCACCAACTTCGCGAACGTGCTGCAGAGCGCCCGTCGCAAGCCGCCCTTCGGCATCGGCCAGATCGGCAAGGCGTTCCGCAACGAGATCACCCCCGGCAACTTCATCTTCCGCACCCGCGAGTTCGAGCAGATGGAGCTCGAGTTCTTCGTCGAGCCCGGCACGGACGAGGAGTGGCAGGAGACCTGGATGCAGCTCGCCTGGGACTGGTTCGTCGGGCTCGGGATGAACCCCGAGAACATCCGGCAGTACGAGCACCCGAAGGACAAGCTCTCCCACTACTCCAAGCGCACCGTCGACATCGAGTACCGCTTCAGCTTCGCCTCGGGCGAGTGGGGCGAGCTGATGGGAGTCGCGAACCGCACCGACTACGACCTCAAGACGCACATCGAGCACTCGGGCAAGGACCTCTCGTTCTTCGACCAGAACAAGAACGAGCGCTACGTGCCGTTCGTGATCGAGCCGTCGTTCGGCCTCACCCGCGCGCTCATGGCGTTCCTCGTCGACGCCTACGAGGAGCAGGAGCTGCCGCCGAACGCCAAGGGCAAGGTCGAGACGCGGACCGTGCTGCACCTCGACCCGCGCCTGGCGCCGGTGAAGGTGGCCGTGCTGCCGCTCTCGCGCAACGAGGCCCTCTCGCCGCTCGCGCGCCGCGTCGCCGACCAGCTGCGCCAGCTCTGGAACGTCGACTTCGACGACTCCGGAGCGATCGGCCGCCGCTACCGCCGCCAGGACGAGATCGGCACCCCGTACTGCGTGACCGTCGACTTCGACTCGCTCGAGGACGACGCCGTGACCGTCCGCGACCGCGACACGATGAAGCAGGAGCGCATCCCGCTCGAGCAGCTCGAGTCGTACCTCTTCACCGGGCTCCGCGGGGCCTGACGCTCCTCCCGGGACGCCGCCGACCGGACGGGCCGGCGGCGTCCCGGAGGGCGCGGACCAGCCGGCCCTGCGGTCAGCGCTCGCGGGTGAGCAGGGCGAAGACGAAGGTCGAGGTCCACTCGCCCTTGCAGAACTCGTCCTCCCGGTGGTGCGCCTCGAGGCGCATCCCGAGGCGCTCGCAGAGGCGGGCGGAGGCGGTGTTCCGAGCGTCGAGCTGCGCGATCACGCGGTGGGCGCCGAGGGTGTCGAACGCGAGGTCGAGCAGCGCCCGGGCGGCCTCGGTCGCGTAGCCGCGCCCCTGCGCCTCCGGGTGCAGCACCCAGCCGATCTCGACCGCCTCCTGCTCGACGGACGTCGCGATGAGCGTGAGGTCGCCGATCATCCGCCCGGCGAGGACGCACTCCCGGGGGACGATCGCCAGCACGGCCGCGTCGCCGTCAGCGGCGAGCCGTGTCGAGGGGAGGCGGCGCTGCAGGTGCGCCCGCGACTCCTCGGGGGTGCGCACCGGCCAGCGGAGGAACCGGACGGCGTCGGCGTCGCCCTGGTAGCGCGCGTGGTCCTCGGCGTCCTCCGGTCCGAGGGGACGCAGGAGCAGGCGCTCGGTGAGCAGCGGCGCGGAGCGCAGCGGCTCCGCGTCGAAGGGGAGCCGGAGGCTCACGCGGTGGCGGCGTCAGAGTCGGGGCGCGCGGCGGCGGGCTCGGCCGGGACCTCGATGCCGAAGAGCGCCTCGAGCCCGGTGAGGTACGCCTCCTGCGCTCCGGCGCGCGCGTAGTCGCGGGCGCGGACGCTCGGGGTGTGCAGCAGCACGCCGGCGAGGTGGCGGAGCGCCTGCTCGGTGCGGCCGTCCTCGTCGCCGCGCGAGCGGGCCCGCTCGATCTCGGCGTCGAGCGCGTCGAACACGTGGGCGCGCAGGGCGACGACGGCCGGAGTGAGGCTCTTCTCGTCGGCGACGTCCGAGAACTTCCTGGCCGCCTTGTCGACGAGCGCGCGCGCCTGCTGCGACGCGTCGAGCACGTCGAGAGGCGCGTGCAGGCTGATCGTCTCGAGGTCGAGGAGCTCGACGCCGGCGACCGAGGTGACGTCGGAGGCGACGTTGCGCGGCAGGCCCAGGTCGATCACGAGCTGGCGCTCGCGAGAAAAGCCCTGGAGGCGCCCGGCGGCGAGCAGAGCGGCGTCGAGCACCGGCTCCTGGGTCGTCGTGCAGGTGATGACGATGTCGGCCGAGACCGCCTCGAGCGCGAGATCGGCGGCGGCGATGGGCCGGAGCG
>NZ_PSVX01000051.1:0-27337 GCF_002932695.1 Rathayibacter sp. AY1D2
CGGCCGGCGATGTGGAGGCCGAGCCCGGTGACCGCGACCGCGAAGGCGACCAGCACGCCGATGAACGCGATCTCGTCGCCCGCTCCGACCGCCACGGTCACGCCGTCGAGCCTAGAGGCGGGCGCGGCGGCGGGGCGAACGGGCGGGGGCGTTCCGGCGGGGACGGACGGAGCGGGCTCGCACCGCGGAACGCCTCGGACGAGCTCCGCGATCCGCAGCACCCGGTCGGCCGATGTCCGGGCGGACGGGTCGTGCGCTGGGACCCGCGCGGACCTCCGCGGTCGGAGGGACGTCGTGTCCTGTTCGCCTGCCGCCCCTTGCCCGCGCGCCGCTCCGCGCGCACGCTGGAGTCATGACCGCCTGGAGCCCTCTCGAGATCGTCGGCGCCGTGGTGATCGCCCTCGCGCTGATCGGGCTCGCCGTCGCGGCCGTGGCGGTCGGAGCGGGCGACGAGATCGCGTTCATCGGCGTGCTGGTCGCCTTCGCGGTCGCGGTCACCGGGCTCGGCCTCCACATCGCCGGCCGCGAGGCGCGATACCGCCGCGACAACCGGTGACTCCGAAGCGCTTCCGCCGCGACGACGGCTGAGGAGGCGCGCTCCCGCCGCGGCGGCCGCTCAGCGGGACGCGCCCCGCCGCGACGGCGGCTGATCGGGGGGCGCCCCGCCGCGACGGCACTCGGCCGGTCAGCGCCCGAGCTCCACCAGCAGCACGCCGGCGATGATCAGGCCGATCCCGCCGAGCATCGTCCAGGTCAGCGGGTCCTGGAACAGCCAGCGGCCGAGCACCGCGGTCAGCGCGACTCCGACCGCCGCCCAGATCCCGTAGGCCACCCCGATCGGCATGCCCTGCGCGAGCGCTCCGGCCAGCAGCGTGAACGCGACGACGTAGCCGACTCCGACCACGACGTACCAGCGCTTCCGGCCGTCCGTCGCGGGCTTGAGGCTCATCGTCGCGGCGACCTCGGTGAGGATCGCGCCCGAGAGCAGCAGCCAGGCCATCAGTGCGCCGCCCGGCGCGCGGCCCGCGCTCGCTGCGAGCCGATCTCGACCATCAGCACGCCCGCGATGATCAGCACCAGCCCGATCGTCATCACGCCCGTCAGCGGCTGACCGAAGAGCACGGCCGCGAGGACCGCCGTCAGCGCGACGCCGCACGCGCCCCACACGCCGTACGCGACTCCGATCGGCATGCCGGCCTTGAGCACCCGGCTGAGGAGGACGAACGCCGCCAGGTAGCCCGCCACCACGAGCGCGTACCAGCCCGGCGACCCGATCGCGGCCTGGAGGGCGAGCGACGCCGTCACCTCGGTGAGGATCGCGCCGGCGAGGAGCACCCAGCTCATCGCGTGCCGTCGGATCGGGTCATCCGGCCAGCGTAGGGCGGGCGCGGAGGCGTGCGCCCGCGGAACGAGAGCGCAGTGCCCGGAGACGGGGTGGGAACGATCGTTCTCCGGGCAGTGATGCGCTCACCGCGCGAAGTGCTCGCGCACCTCCGCCTGCCAGCGCTCGCGGTCCTCCTCCGTGATGAACGCCGCGTCGAAGGAGTTGAGCGCCAGCTGCTCGAGCTGCGCGTCGTCCATCCGCAGCTCCTCGACCAGGGCGCGGTAGTTCTCATCCACGTAGCCGCCGAAGTAGGGCGGATCGTCGCTCGAGACCGTCACGACGAGTCCCTCGCGGAGCATCGCGGGCAGCGGGTGGTCTGCCATCGTGTCCACAGCGCGCAGGGCCACGTTCGACAGCGGGCACACCGTCACCGGGATGCGGCGCTCGCGGAGCATCGCGACGACCTCCGGGTCCTCCATCGCGCGGATCCCGTGGTCGATCCGCTCGACCTTCAGCAGCTCGACGGTGGCCGCGACCGTCTCGGGCCCGCCCTCCTCGCCGGCGTGCGCGACCAGGCGCAGTCCCTCCGCAGCGGCGCGCGCGTAGACGTCGACGAACAGCTCCGGGCCGAAGCCCACCTCGTTCGAGTCGAGCCCGACGCCGATGATGTGCTCGCGCCAGGGGAGGATCGCCGTCAGCATCTCGTCGGCCGCGTCGGCGCCCAGGTCGCGGAGGAAGCACATGATCAGGTCCGTCGAGATCCCGTGGGTCTCCTCGCTCCGACCGAGCGCACGGGTGATCCCGCTCATCACGGTGTCGAGCGCGACGCCGTTGCCGAGGTGCGTCTGCGGGTCGAAGAAGATCTCGGCGCGGCGGACGTTCGCCTTCTGCGCCCGGTCGAGGTAGCCGGTCGCGAGCTCGAAGAAGTCCCGCTCCGTCTTCAGCACGGTGAGGTTCGAGTAGTGCAGCTCCAGGAACGACGCGAGGTCGGTGAAGGAGTACCGGGCGCGGAGGGCGTCGAGGTCCTCGGTGGGCAGGGCGACTCCGTTGCGGCGCGCCATCTCGACGATGTGCTCGGGCTCGATCGTGCCCTCGAGGTGGATGTGCAGCTCGGCGCTGGGCGGGGCGGGGAAGGCGGGGCGGGGCATGCGGATCCTCCAGGGAGCGGCCGGGGCGGCGGGGTCGCTCCCGACCGTAGGCCTCCGCTGTTTCGCGCGCGTTTCCGGCGGGCGGCGCGCGATCCGGATCCGGAGCGGCCCCGCCCCCGGGTGCTAGAGCTCGCCCTGCTGCGAGGTGCCGGCCGGGATCGGGACGAGCCGCGTCACGACGGGAGGCTGGGCGACGAGTCCGCGGATCGCCGCGTTGAGGCGGACGACCGGCTCGCCGGCGCCGTGCGCGTCGAGCAGGTCGCCGCTCGTCCACTTCTCCAGCATGACGATGGTGCCGTCGGGCGAGTCGTGGATCGCGTAGAGCTCGCAGCCCTCCTCCTCGTGCACCTCCGCGATGGCGGTGGAGAGGGCGGCGACGAGCGCGTCGCGCTGCCCCTCGGCGGGAGTGAAGATCGCGGTGACGACGACGGGATCGGACATGGCGTGCCTTTCGGAGGGGGGAGGGGGATCAGCGCCGCGGGGGTGCGGCGCAGCTGGAGCGGATGACGAGGTCGGCCTGCACCTCGATGTGCTGCGGGGCCTCGGGGAGGCGGCCCTGCATGCGGGCGAGGACGAGCTCGACGCGGTGACGGGCGAGCATGTCGATCGGCTGGCGGACGACGCTGAGCGGCGGGGTGACCAGCTCGCTCCAAGGGTTGTCGTCGAACACGACGACCGAGAGGGCCTCCGGGATCCGGATCCCGAGCTGGAAGAGCCGGTGCACGGCGCTGCGCACCTGCGCGCCGCTGCCCGCGGTCTGAGGAGGCAGCGGGCGCCGCGGCGCGTCCGGGCGCCGGAGCAGCCGCAGGCCGGTCGCGAGCTGCCAGGCCGTGACGGCGTAGACGGAGGCGCGCTCCCAGACGCCGTCGGGCAGCAGATCGACGCCGGGCACGCGGGTGTCGACCTGCAGCATCAGCAGCGCGAGCAGGCCGACCGCGCCGAGCACGATCCCGACCGTCCCGAGCGCCCACGGGGCGCGGCCGCGCCGGGCCGCGGCACCGGCGACGATCGAGGCCGCGTTGCCGCCGACGATCGCCATCGCGGCGCCGACCACGTGCAGGCCGCCGATCCCGTTCTGCGCACTGGCGCTGCTCCCGTGCATGAGGCCCACCACGGCGATGCCCACGGCGTAGACCACGGCGAGGGAGAGGAACAGCCCCCGCGATCCGCCCCGCGCCGCCCGCACGGTCGTGACGGCGGCGGCGAGGTAGAGCGCCCCCTGCAGGAGGAATCCGGCGTTCATCACCGCGTGCAGCGGCGAGTCGATCGCGCGCCCCTGGAACACGCCCACCTCGGGCACGCCGAGATCGCTGATGTAGTTCCGTGCGTAGCTGTAGCCCGGGAACGCGGACGCGGCGACCGCCTCCGCTCCGACGTAGGCGAGCGCGCTCACCACCCACAGCACTCCGGCCCCACGAGTTCCCATGCGCCCATCATCCCCGGGCCCGGCCGCGCCGGTCGTCGGCGCCGGACGGCTCCCCGCCGCTCCGGTCACAGGCTGAACCCGCCGTCGGTCGTGAGCACCTGCCCGACGACCCAGCTGCCCGCCGACGTGGCCAGCCATGCGATCAGCTCCGCGGGGTCCGCCGGCGCGCCGACCCGGCCGAAGGGCGTGGTCGCGACGTACTCCTCGAGGTCCTCGAGCGACCGGTCGGTGGTCTCCGGGTCCAGGTATCCCGTGTTCACCGGACCGGGATCGATCGTGTTGAGCACGATCCCGAGCTCCAGGAGCTCGGCGGCGACCGTGGCGGTGACGCCGGCGAGTGCGGCCTTGCTCGCGGCGTAGGCGACCTCTCCGCGCATCGCGCCGTGGATCTGGCCGGACGTCATCCAGAACACGTGTCCCTGCGCCCGGGCGTAGGGCCCGGCTCCGACGACCCGGTCGCCGGGCCGGCGGGGTCCGTCGGTGCGCGGTGCCCGGAGCCGCGCGAACTCCGCGGTGAGCAGGAGGGTGGAGCGGGTGTTGACGTCCCAGAACGCGGTGAGCCGCTCGGGCGTCATGTCGAGGATGCTGCCGTCATCGCCGCTCTTCGCGTGGTTGCAGACGAGGACGTCCAGGCTCCCGGTGAGGTCGGCTGCGGTGGCGATCAGACCGGGGATCGTGGAGGGATCGGCCAGGTCCGCGGCGACGTCGACGAACCGCGCGCCCTCCGTGAGGTGCGCGCGGAGCTCGGACCGGACCGCATCGAGGTCGTCGCCTCCCCAGGGGAGGTCGAGATCGTGAGGGCGGTGGTGGTGGACGGCGAGGTGCGCGCCGAGGGAGGCGAGCTTCGCGGCGACGGCGAATCCGATGCCGCGCCGCCGCGAGACACCGGTGACGAGAGCGGTCCTGCCCTGCAGGGGGAGGAGTGCGGACACGGGGAGCCTTTCGATCGCGCCCGAGCGGGCCGGAGGGTGCGGGCCGGAGGGAGCGGGCCGGAGCGACGGGGATCGGGAAGGCCTCAGCCGCACTGCACGATCCCCACCGTATCGAGCCGCCGGTGGCCTCCGTCCGGCGATGAGGTGCCCCTCAGACCTGCTGGGAGATCCGCAGGCCCCGTCCCCGGGAGAAGCCGAGGCGCGAGTAGCTGTCCGCCAGCCGCTCGTCGCCGGCGACGGCCACGACGACGCCTCCCGCGGGGACCGTGGCCAGCAGCTCCCTCGTCGCGAGCACCGCCGACAGGCGGGTCCCGGGGCGCTGCGAGAACGCCATCACCGTCCACCGCCGCCCGGGAGGCGTCTCCGCGCCGACGGCCTCGGTGAGGGGGGTCCCGACCAGCAGGGCCCCGCCCCCACGGCTCCGCCGAGGAGCGCCGCGAGGACCAGGACCGCGCCGAGCAGCCCCGAGAGCGCGACCCACACGGCCGCCACCACGGCCAGCAGGACGACCGGGACGGTGACGGCGATGCTCACCAGGGCGTCGGCGACCGGCCGGTAGCGCCCGAAGACGACCAGCCCGTTCCGGTCGGCCGTCTCATGGGCGGCGCGGCGGATCACGGAGGGCGCGAGCGAGAGCAGCGCCGTCGGGAAGGCCAGGACGGCGAGGACGCGGTGGCGCGTGAAGGCGCGCACCATCAGCCACGAGACGGCGGGCAGACGTCCCCATCCGACCGGTGCCGACGCCGCTGCCATCGAGCCAGTCTGCGCGATCGGGGAGGCGCGGGGCCACCCGGTACGAGGACGCCGCTCCGGCTCCGCTGCGCGAGGGAGGCCGACGCGGACTACTCCTCGTCCGCCCGGTAGACCTTCCGGAACGCGTCCTTGCGGGCGATCCTCCCGCCGCGGAACTCGTAGATGTCGCAGCCCCGCGTGACCTGGGGTCGGCCGTCGGGGCCGGTCCCGGTGAAGGACCAGGTGGCCGCGCCGCGCGTCCCGGCGATGAGGGGAGCCCCCTCCTCGTGCCGCTCCTGTCCGGTGTCGAAGGCGAGCATGAGCGCGAATCCCTCGCGGACCTGCTCCTTGCCCGTCCAGGTGCGGCCGGGCTCGGGGCCGACGGACGCGCCGTAGACGCAGTCGTCGGTCATGTGGCTCATCAGCGCTTCGAGGTCGTGGCGGGTCCAGGCGTCGCTGAACGCGGCCAGCACCTCGGGCGTCATCTCGCTCGTGCTGGTCTCGGTCGAAGAGGAGTCGTCCATGGCGGGCCTCGGTCCTTCTGATCGGTGGACCGTCGTCGGTCGCTCTGCGACCGTGGCAGGTGAGCGGCCGCAGTGGCAACGCCCTCTAGCGGTCATGTCCGGAAGCGGACGGCCGGCGGATCAGTGGTCCGTCGATCCGCCGACCAGCGGGTGAGCGCGACGGCGGGGGGCGGTGCGCTGCGGGCGGCGGGAGCGGCCGCCGAGGCGACCCGCTCCACCGGGCACTGCCCCGTTTCGATGCTGAGCCCCTTCGCGAAGGCCGTGCCGAAGTCGGACGCGGGCCGGTTCTCCTCCGCCTCCTCGGTCGCGGCTCCCGGGTCGCCGGCGGCGGCCGGATGCTAAGCGCTCGCCGCCTCCTCCGCCACCTCCTCCCCGCCGACCGGCGCCGGCGCGCAGGATGAGGAGCACCGGTCGCGGCGGGCACCGACTCCTCACCCGACCGGCACCGAGACCGCCACGAGCCCGCGCCTGCGGGAGGACAGCGAGAGCACCATGGGATTCTGGGGACCGACCGACGAGACCCGCGGCACGCGCCCGGTCGACGAGCCGCTCGGCGAGCTGGAGCTCGTGCACGCTTTCACCAGCGGGCCGATGCCCACCGGCGTCAGCGTCTCGCACACCGGGCGGATCTTCGTGAACTTCCCGAAGTGGGGAGACGAGGTCCCGGCCACGGTCGTGGAGCTGGTCGACGGAGCGGCGGTGCCCTACCCGGACGAGGCCTGGAACACGCCGGCGGGGATCGACGACGCCGGCGCCCTCGTCTCGGTGCAGAGCATCGTCGTCGATCCGGCCGACCGGCTCTGGATCCTCGACACCGGCAGCCCGATGTTCGAGCCGACGAAGAAGGGCGGCCCCAAGCTCGTCCGCGTCGACCTGGCGACCGACACCGTCGAGCAGGTGATCCTCCTCGAGCCGGACGTCGCCCTGCCGACCACCTACCTCAACGACGTGCGCTTCGATCTGCGGCGCGGCATCGCCTACATCACCGACTCGGCCGACTCCGGCCCGAACGGGATCATCGTCGTCGACCTCGAGGCGGGGACCGCCTGGCGTCGCCTGCACGACCACCCGAGCACGAAGGCGCTCACTCCTCCGGAGCTCGTGCCGATGGCCGAGGGCCGCGTGCTGATGAAGCGCCCGGCCGACGGCGACCCGCAGCCGGTGACGATGGGCGCCGACGGCATCGCGATCTCGGCAGACGGCGAGCGCCTCTGGTACTGCCCGCTCGCCTCCCGCCGCTGGTTCAGCGTGGCGACGTCGGCCCTGGTCGACCGGTCGGTGCCGGACGAGGACGTCGCGGCGACCGTCGTCGACGAGGGCGACAAGGGCGGGGGAGCGGACGGCCTCGAGACGGATGCGCTGGGCCGCTTCTACGCCACGAGCTATGAGAACAACGCGATCGTCCGCCGTCGCACCGACGGCACGATGGAGACGATCGTGCACGACGAGCGGCTGCTCTGGCCCGACACCATGTCGATCGCGACGGACGAGCACCTGTACGTCACCGCGAACCAGCTGCACCGCCAGGCCGACTACCAGGGCGGCACGGATCTGCGGACGTACCCGTACTCGCTGTTCCGGGTACGGATCGGCGCGGGGCCGGTTCTCCTGCGCTGAAGGCCCCCGCCCGGTCTCCTGCGCCGAGATCCGCAGCGCGGATCAGCGCCAGTGGACGAGCTCCGTGCGGAGGGTCGCGCGGGCGCGGGCGAGCAGCCCGCGGACGGTCGAGGTCGAGAGGCCCAGCTCGTGCGCGATCGCGTCGTAGCTGCACTGCTCCAGCTGGCGCAGCTCCCAGCAGCGGCGCTGGGCCGGGGGCATCGCGGCGAGCACCCGGTTGGCGTCGGCGGCGAGCGATCCGCAGTGCGCGGCGTGCTCCGGGTCGTCGGCGGCGGAGGCGGGGAACTCGTCGTCCAGCTCGGCTCGCAGCCGCGAGACGCTGGAGCGGAGTCGGTCGACGCTGCGGCGGCGGGCGGTCGTGACGAGCCAGCCGGCGATGGTCTCGCCGTCGATCACGCTGTCCACGTGGGTCCACGCCGCGAGGAACGTCTCCTGCACCACGTCGTCGACGTCGGCGCTGCTGCGGAGGGTGCGGGCGGCCGTCGCGCGGAGCAGCGCGGTGTAGCGGCGGACGATGGTGGCGAACGCGCGGTCGTCGCCCTCCGCGGCGCGGATGACGAGCATCCGGTCCGAGTCGGGCTCGAGCAGTGCGAGCGGCGGCGCGGCGAGGGTCGAGGTGCGGGCCCTCGGGAGGCGTGCGGGGGTGGTGGCGGTGAGCATGCGGACTCCGGTCGACTTGATGTGTACGCATGATTCGGAGGCGCGCTCCGGCCCGGTTTCCCGGGGCGGGACCCCAGTGGGAGGGGCAGGTCTGTCCGGTTTCCGGGGACGTCAGCGCCGCCGCGACCACCAGCGGCGGGACCGCTCCGGCTCGGCGGCCGCCCGGGCCTCGGCCGCGGCGGCGCGATCGGCGCGCCGCTGCGACCAGGCGGCGACCTCCTCGTCGACGTCCCGGAGCGGGGTGACGACGGGCGGCCCGCCCAGCAGCTGGCGGCGTGCCTCGATCACCCGCGTGTTGAAGTCGGCGAGCTCGGCGCGCACCTCCTCCTCGCGGTGCAGGCGGTCGAGGCGCTCGTCGAGCGCGCGGTCCTCGGCGCGGAGGAGGAAGGCGGCCGGGCCGATCCCGGTGAGGTTCTCGCGCTCGATCTTGCGGCGGATCCACCAGTCCGGGTCGTGGGCCGCGCCCAGGTCCGCTAGCGGCTTCCCCGATCCCGGCAGGTCGTCGAAGTCGCCGCGGCGGATCGCGAGCTGGATCGCCGTCTCGACGAACGCGGCCCGCTCGAGCGGATCCTCGGGCAGGGCGGGCTGCTCCGACTCCTCCTCGCCCGCGGCGCCGGCTCGGTACCGGGCGGCGCGCTCCCTCGCATCCGACATCCCTCCACGCTAGATCGGGCTCCTCGCCCCGGGCAACCACCCCTCCCGCCGTCTCGGTGGTCGGCGGGGCGCCGCGGGTCGACATCGGCGGACCGGCGTGCATAGTATCGATACTCGATAACATCGACGATCGATAAGGAGCACGCCATGACGAGTGTCATCCCCAGCGCACCGGTCCGGGAGCGTCCGCGCGTGTTCCGGGTGGCGAGAGCGGTCCTGCTCATCGTCGCGGTCTTCTCCGTGCTCACTGCGCTCCTGCAGACCTGGACCGTCACCACCGGGCGCACCCTGCTGGTCTCCGGGGGAGCGGACGGCCGCCTCCCTCTCCGGAGCCTCCCGCAGCTGCTGCAGGCCGAGCCGCGCGAGGGCACCGCGCCCACGCTCGCCGACGCCGCCCTCTCCCTCCGCCTGCTCGGTGCGCTGCCGAGCCTCCTCCAGGCGGTCACGATCGTCCCCGCCACGGTCTTCCTCCTGCGGGTCCTCCGCGGCATCGCGGCCGGACGCCCGTTCGACCCCTTCGTCCTCGCGAACTGGCGCCGTCTGAGCCTCGCACTGCTGATCGGAGGAGTGGCGCAGGGCCTCGCCGACACCGCGGCCGGCCTGTACCTCAGCTCCGGCATCGGCCTGCTCTTCGCCGCCGGCCGGGTGACCGACGAGCAGCGCGACGCCTTCCTCGGCGGCGACTACCAGGCCATCGGGACGAACCTGCCGCAGTGGCCCGTCCCCGTCCTGCTCGCCGGAGTGGTGGCCCTCGCCCTGACAGCGGCGTTCCGCGCCGGCGCGAAGCTCGAACGGGACGTCGACGGCGTTGTCTGAGCCCGCCGACGACGAGAGGCACCGGATCGACTGCCACCTCGGAGCAGTGCTGGCCGAGCGCGGCGTGACCCTCACCGCCCTCTCGGCCCGCACCGGCATCACGATGGCGAACCTCTCCATCCTCAAGAACAACCGCGCCCGCGCGATCCGCTTCACGACGCTGACGCTCATCTGCGACGCACTCGACTGCACCCCGCAGGAGCTGTTCTCGATCCGGGCCGTCGACGAGCGGGGGTAGCGGCGGGCGGATCGTCCAGGGGATCTCTGCGGGGCCGATGGTAGGGACGCCGTCCGATCCGACCGTCGATCGAGCAGGCGTCAGTCGCGCTCCGCGTCCGCCCCTCCTGGGATCGGCCGGAGCTCCCCGGAGCTCGCTCTCGTCCCGACCCGTGGATGAGCCTCACCAGCGCGGTCGGCGGCCTCGGCCATCGACCGTCCACAGGGGAGCGAGCTCGTCAGCGGGACCGTCGAATGCGCCTCCGGTGGATGCCGGCGGCTGCTCGCGGTCGTCCCTCCCGACGCGAATCACTCCCGAGCAGTTGTCGAGCGAGCTCGAAAGGACCCCGCAGACACGCATCGCGGGAACCCTCCGGGACCCTCGCTCCATCTCGGTGGCTTCCACCGTCGAGGGGCCCCTCCTGAAGATCCGGGCCGACTACTGGTCCCAGGAGTACGTCCCCTGGGGACGTGTGCGAAGCGTCCTCGTGGGTTCTTCCGCCAACCGGTCCCGTCGCGCTGTGGGATCTCCCTGAGACGGCGGCGGTGTACCCGTCGACGAGGCCGCCGGTCATCGTCCCCGCGAGGAGCGCCCGCTTCAGACCCGCACCGACGACGAACACGTCGATCGACCCGGGGTTCCCGAACGGGGGACGGACCGTGATGCACGTCTGGTCGTGCTGAGCGGCGGTCAGCGGTCGAGGACTTGACGAATGACGAGGACTCGGATCTCCGTCGACTCCCGCCCCACCGGGTCGAACCCGCTCGCCGTCGTCACTGAGACCCTGCTCGAGCCGGTCGGCGTGCTCGTGCGCGCAGCGCTGCGGCCGCTTCCCGCCCGCTCAGTCCAGCGGGTAGCCCGGCAGCCCGTCGATGCTGACCGCGTTGCGCGTGGCTCGGTACTCGGCCATGCCGTCGGGGCCCTTCTTCTCGGCCTGGAGGAGGAGCAGGTCGCGCTCGCCGACCGGCTCCATCACCGGCACGCCCCAGCCGCACGCGTCACTGATGCGGGTGAGCTCGACGGTGACGACCGCGCGGGTGCTCGGGTGGTCGGGGTGCTGCTCCGCGACCTCGGCGAACGCCTCCGAACCGGGCAGGTGCACGGAGCCGGTGCCGTGCAGGCGGACGATGCGCGGACGCGGTCCGAACGACGCGAACATCAGGCACACGCGCCCGTTCTCACGCAGGTGCGCGATCGTCTCGACTCCGCTGCCCGTGTAGTCGACCCAGCCGACGCGCCGCGGGCCCAGGATCGAGAACGAGTCGTGGCCGCGCGGCGACATGTTGACGTGCCCGTCGGCGGCGAGGGGCGCGGTGGCGACGAACCACATCGGCTGCTCGTGAATCCAGGAGGAGAGGCTCTCGTCGATCTCGTCGTAGACGTGCGCCACGGGGTCAGGCCCCGGCCGCGCGGCGGACCAGCTCGGTGACGGCGACGCGCGTCTCGGCGTCGGCGGAGACGAGCGCGTAGGCGGTCGGCCAGATCGTGCCGTCGTCGAGCTGGGCGCCGTCCTGGAAGCCGAGGGTCGAGTAGCGCGTGCCGAACTTCGCGCCGGGCTGGAAGAAGACGATCGCCTTGCCGTCGGAGCGCGCGTAGGCGGGGAAGCCGTACCAGGTCTTCGGGAGGAGATCGGGGGCGGTCTCGCCGACGACCTCGTGGAGCATCTGGGCGATCGGCCGCTCCTCGTCGGTCATCGCGGCGATCGCGGCCTCCGCGTCCATGCGGTCGGCGTCGGCCTTGTCGGCGCTCTTCTGCCGCTTCGCCTCCGCCCGCAGCTCGGCCGCGCGCTGCTTCATCGCCGCGCGCTCGTCCTTCGAGAAACCGTCTTCGGAGGCCATGTCCGCCCGTCCCGTCCGTCTGCGGCTCCCGGTCCGGGAGCGTCCCCGCACATCGTGACAGCGCCGCACTCGCCGCACAACGGCGGGACCGGGCGCGACCGCGCCCCCCGGAAGCCCAGCCTCCGCGGTTAGCGTGGGCGGATGCGCCTCCTCCTGATCCGCCACGGCCAGACCCCCTCCAACGTCGCCGGGCTCCTCGACACCCGCATCCCCGGACCCGGGCTCACCGACCTCGGCCGCACCCAGGCCGCTGCGCTGCCCGGTCGGCTCGCCGGCGAGGGGATCGGCGCGCTGCTCGTCTCGACGATGGTCCGCACCCACGAGACGGCCGCCCCTCTCGCCGCGGCCCTCGGGCTCGAGCCGATCGAGCGCGACGGCATCCGCGAGGTCGCTGCCGCGGGGCTCGAGATGCGCGGCGACGTCGCGGCGGTCGAGGAGTACATGGGCACGGTCTTCCGCTGGGCCGGCGGCGAGACGTCGATCCGGCTGGCGGGCGGCGAGACGGGCGACGAGTTCGCGGCGCGCTACGACGCGGTGGTGGCGGAGGCGGAGGCGCTCGGGCACGAGGTCGTCGCGCTGGTCAGTCACGGCGCGGCTATCCGCTGCTGGGCGGGTCTGCGCTCCCTCGACCTCGATGCGCGCTTCATCGCCGACCACCTGCTCGACAACACCGGCGTCGTCGTCCTCGAGGGCTCGGGCGACGCGTGGACGCTCGTGTCCTGGCAGGGCGAGCCCGTCAGCGGAGTCGGCGCGGCGGCCCCCTCGGGCCCGGCGGGCGAGACCACCGTCTGAGCTGCAAGCCTCCTCGCCGGTCGAGCAGCGGCGGATGGAGTCCGGCCGGAACGAGCGCCGCCGGCCGCGCCATCACGGTAACGATCGCGCAACACTCCGGAAACCAGCTCCGACCAGCACATTCGCTCGCGCCGATCGGTTCATCACCACCCCTGGACCCGCACCCGCAATTGTCCGACGTTTGCCCCTCGGCGGCTCCGCGGCTACCGTGGTCGGCGGTCCTCACGGGCCCCGATGAACCGGTCCGCGCTCGCACGGCGTCCCCCAGGACGCGCCGCGATCGTACGGTCAACGGGAGTGGAGGCGGCCCCGAGGCCGCCTCGGACGCTCTCGCCTCCACCCCCTGCCGCGCTGAGCGGCGGGACGCACGCGGAGGCTCGACGCACGGCTGTCCCACGCTCCCGACCCGGCACCACGAGATGAGCGCAGGGCGTCGTCCCTGCGCGCCGACGGAGTGTACGTGCACCAGAACCAGCAGATCATCAGCGAGCCCCGGAGCGAGGCGGGCACCGATCCCGCGACCCCCGCTCTCGAGGCCCGCCACCTCTTCAAGGTGTTCGGCCGGAAGCCCGACGAGGTCGTCCGCCGACTGGGCGAGGGCGCCGACCGCGGCGAGCTCGCCGGACTCGGCACGGCCGCGGTGATCGACGCATCCTTCACCGTGCGCCGCGGCGAGATCTTCGTCGTGATGGGCCTCTCCGGCTCCGGGAAGTCCACCCTGATCCGCATGCTGAACGGGCTCCAGGAGCCCTCCGCGGGCGAGGTCCTGATCGAGGGCTCCACCATCACCGGCGTCTCCGAGGCGGAGCTGCGCCGCGTGCGCCGCTCGTCGGTGTCGATGGTGTTCCAGCACTTCGCGCTCCTCCCGCACCGCACCGTGCTCGACAACGTCGCGTACCCGCTCGAGATCCAGGGCGTCCCCGCGGCCGAGCGCCGCGAGCGGGCCCTGCTCGCGGTCGAGCGCGCCGGTCTCGCCGGCTGGCACGAGAAGATGCCCGACGAGCTCTCCGGCGGCATGCGCCAGCGCGTCGGCCTCGCCCGGGCGCTCGCCGCCGACACCGACATCGTGCTGATGGACGAGGCGTTCTCGGCACTCGACCCGCTGATCCGCCGCGAGATGCAGGAGCAGCTGATCGAGCTGCAGCACGAGCTCGGCAAGACCATCGTCTTCATCACGCACGACCTCAACGAGGCCATGTTCCTCGGCGACCGCATCGCGGTGATGCGCGACGGCCGCATCGTCCAGATCGGCACCCCGGAGGAGATCCTCACCGACCCGGCGAACGACTACGTCGCCCAGTTCGTGCAGGACGTCGACCGCGCCCGCGTGCTCACCGCCTCCGCCGTGATGGAGCCCGCCCGCTCCGTGGTCACCCTGGCGGCCGGACCCCGCGCCGCGCTGCGGAGCATGCGCGACCTGCAGACTTCGGCCGCGTTCGTGGTCGGCGGCGGACGCCGCCTGCTGGGCACGGTCCGCGACCGCGACGTGATCGAGCAGGTGCGCCGGAGCACCGGCGACCTCTCGGCGGTCCTCGCCTCCGACGTCGTCACCGTCGGTCCGGACACCGCCCTCAGCGAGGTCATCGAGCCCGCCGTCGAGTCGGCGCTGCCGGTCGCTGTGGTCGACGCCGACGGGCGTCTGCTCGGAGCGATCCCGCGGGTGACCCTGCTCGCGGCGCTCGGCAACGTGCCCGCCCGCACCGGCGAGCACCCGGTGATCGAGCCGCCCGCCACCGTCTCGACCGAGGTCGTCACCGCGACCCTGCACGCGACCGGAGGCCCCGTCGAGGACGCCGTCCTCGCGGCGGACGGAGGTGCACGATGACCGATCTCGGCTTCCGCCTCCCGCTCGGCGCCCTCGCCGAGGGTGCCGTCGACGTCCTCACGCAGACCTTCCAGCCGGTCTTCGACCTGCTGCGCACCGTCTTCGGCGCCCTCTACTCCGGCGTCGACCTCGTCCTCGCGACACCGCCCTTCTGGGTGATCGTCGCCTTCCTCGCCGTACTGGCCTACGCCGTCCGCGGCTGGGTCTTCGCGGCCGGCACCGCCGTGGGGCTCCTGCTGATCGTGGGGGTCGACCAGTGGGAGAACGCGATGGACTCCCTCGCGCTGGTGCTCGTCGCCTCCGTGATCGCCATCGCGCTGAGCGTGCCGCTGGGCGTGCTCGCCGCGCGCAACCGCACGGCCTCCGCTGTCATCCGGCCCGTGCTCGACCTGATGCAGACGATGCCGGCCTTCGTCTACCTGATCCCCGCGCTGATCCTGTTCCGGGTCGGAGTGGTGCCGGGCATCGTCGCGACCATCGTGTTCGCGATGGCGCCGGGCGTCCGGCTCACCGAGCTGGGCATCCGCGGCGTCGACCCGGAGCTCGTCGAGGCGGGGGAGTCGTTCGGCTCCTCGAAGTGGCGGATCCTCCGCCAGATCCAGCTGCCGCTGGCGCTGCCCTCGATCCTGGCGGGCCTCAACCAGGTCATCATGCTCTCGCTCTCGATGGTCGTCATCGCGGGCATGGTCGGCGCCGGAGGGCTGGGCGGCGACGTCGTCGCGAGCCTCAACCGGATCGATGTCGCGCTCGGCTTCGAGGCGGGCATCTCCGTCGTGATCCTCGCGGTCGTCCTCGACCGGATGACCGGCGCGCTGGGCTCGCCCTCGCCGGCGAGGGTCGCCCGGGCGAAGAACCGCCGCGCCGTCGTGGCGACCCGCTCGGCCGTCGGCGTCGTCTCGATCGGCCTGGTCGCGTCCCTCGGGGCCGCGACCCTCGCCGCTCCCGCCACCGCCGCCTCCGTCGACAACGGCGACCGCACCGACGTGACCGTCGCCGTGTTCCAGGGCTGGGACGAGGGGATCGCGGTCTCCGCTCTGTGGGAGGCGGTGCTCGAGGAGCAGGGCTACGACGTGACCCTGCAGAACGCCGACGTCGCCCCCGGCTTCCAGGGCCTCTCGACCGGCGACTACGACCTCGCCCTCGACACCTGGCTGCCGCTCACCCACGCCCGGTACGTCGAGCAGTACGGCGACTCGATCGTCGACCTGGGCGCATGGAACGACGAGGCGAAGCTGACCATCGCGGTCAACGAGGACGCCCCGATCGACTCCCTCGAGGAGCTCGCCGCCGACCCGGGCGTCGTCGGCAACCGCCTGATCGGCATCGAGCCCGGCTCCGGTCTCAACAAGACGACGACCGAGGACGTCATCCCCGGCTACGGCCTGGAGGGGATGGACTACCTCACCTCGTCGACGCCGGCCATGCTCCAGGAGCTCTCGAGCGCGACCGCCGCGGGCGAGAACATCGCCGTCACGCTCTGGCGCCCGCACTGGGCCTACGACGCCTTCCCGGTCAAGGACCTCGAGGACCCGAAGGGCCTGCTCGGGCAGGCGGAGGGCATCCACTCCTTCGGCTCGGCCGCGTTCGACGCGGACTACCCGACGATGAGCCGCTGGATCCGCGACTTCCGGATGGACTCGAAGACGCTCTACTCGCTCGAGAACGCGCTGTTCAACGACGGGGCCGACGACCGCTCCGCAGCCCTCGCCGCGTGGATGGACGAGAACCGGGAGTACGTCGACACGCTGATCACCTGATCCGCCACCACGACGAAGGCCGAGAGGCCGGGCGGCCCCGGACCAGGGCTGTCCCGGCCTCTCGGCCTTCGTCGCGCAGGGGTCAGGCGGCGCTGACCCGGCGTCCCGCGGTGGCGCGGACGAGGAGGGTGACCACCAGCACCACGGCGGCGGCGACCAGCGCGGCGATCCCGGCGGGGACCGAGACGAGCTCGCCGGCGAAGCGGCCGACGGCGACCCAGGAGAGTCCCCAGACGAGCGAGAGCATCGGGGCGATGCGGCCGCGGCCGGTGACCGCGATCAGGAGTCCGACGAGCGCGGCGACGGCGAGGACGACGACCGCCCAGACCGCGGCGCCCGGACCGTCCGCGCTGCCGACTCCCGCGCCGACGAGCCCGGCGGTGACGTTCGCGGCCGTGGCCACGCACACCCAGCCGAGGTAGAGCCCGAAGGTGCCGTCCGTCACGATCGCGTCGACCACTCCGGCCGACCGGGTGGTCCGCAGGATCACGAAGATGCGCGCGAGCACGGCGAGCAGCAGGGCGATCACGACGACGCTGAGCGTCAGGAAGCCGGCCTGGACGACCAGGATCCACGCGGCGTTCAGGAGGAGGCTGGCGGCGGCCCAGTAGCCCAGCCGGCGGTGGCGGGTGCGGGCGGTCTGCGAGGGCAGGAACTGCCAGATCGCGTAGGCGATGAGGCCGGTGTAGATGACGCTCCAGATCGCGAAGGCGGGGCCGTCGGGAGCGATGGGGGTCGAGGACGCGGTCAGGGCGCCGCCGGCCGCGTTCTGGATCTGCGTGCCGCCCGCGGCGCCCGAGCCGATGAACGAGCCGATGAGGGCGAGCACCGCGCTCACGGCGACGACGACCTGGCGGATCCGGTCGGCGCGGTCGGGGGTTCGTGTGGCGGTCATGTCGCTCCTCCGTTAGTCAGCTGGCTGAGTAATGAGAGTAGCGCGATTCCGCTCCCCGTCCACTGGGGCTTGCGGCGCGGCCCCGGCCCTGGATGAGGGCCGGGGCCGGATTCTCAGGCGCGGGCGGCCGCGTACTGCTCGCGGATCACAGGGCGGTGGTCCGGCGCGGGCTCGGCCACCGAGGTGACGGTCCACGTCGGACGCGATCCGGTCAGCGCCCAGGCGGCCTGCACGGCGGCACCGTCGGCCACGTACTCGCCGGGCGTCGGCACCTGCACGGGCACGTCGAACACCTGCGAGGCAGCGAGCTGCACGGCGCGGTTCTGCGCGGCTCCGCCGATGAGGAGGATGCGCCGCGCCTCCACTCCCTGCGCGCGAACGGCGTCGAGGCCGTCGGCCAGTCCGCAGAGCATGCCCTCGATCGCCGCGCGGGCGAGGTTCGGGCGCGTGGTCGAGGCGATGGTCATACCGTGCAGGCTCGCGGTCGCGTCCGGCAGGTTCGGCGTGCGCTCGCCCTCGAAGTAGGGGACCAGCACGAGGCCGTCGGCACCCGGCTCCGCCTCGAGCGCCAGTGCGGCGAACTCGTCGAAGTCGCTGCCGAGCAGGGTCGCGGTCGAGGCCAGCACGCGCGCCGCGTTGAGCGTCGCGACCAGCGGCAGGAAGCGCCCGCTCGCATCGGCGAAGCCGGCAACGGTCCCGGAGGCGTCGCGCACCGGGTCGTCCGTGACTGCGAAGACGGTGCCGCTCGTGCCGATGCTGACGACCACGTCGCCGGGGCCGGCGCCGAGGCCGAGCGCGGCGCCCGCGTTGTCGCCCGCGCCGGGGCCGACGACGAGTCCGCTCTCGGTGCGGCCCGCCTCCTCCGAGGGGCCGAGCACGCGGGGGAGCAGCGGGCGGTGGCCGAGGGCGCGCTCGAGCAGGTCGAGGTCGTAGCCGTCCGCTCCCCAGTACGAGGTGCCGGACGCGTCGGACCGGTCGGTCGTGAGCGCGTCGAGCTGCGGACCACGGGCGGAGTCGGGGCCGTAGCCGAGCAGGCGCCAGGTCAGCCAGTCGTGGGGGAGCGCGACGGCGGCGACACGGGCGGCGTTCTCGGGCTCGGCGTCGCGCAGCCAGCGGAGCTTGGTGGCGGTGAAGGAGGCGACCGGCACCGATCCGGTCCGCTCCGCCCAGGCCCCGGCTCCGAGCTCCTCGATGAGCGCGGCGGCGGCGGGCGCGCTGCGGGTGTCGTTCCAGAGCAGAGCGGGGCGGATGACGGCGCCGCTCTCGTCGAGGACGACCATGCCGTGCTGCTGGCCGCCGACCGAGATCGCGGCGACGTCGTCGAGCCCGCCGGCGTCGGCGAGGGCGAGCTGCAGCGCCTCCCACCACGCGGCCGGATCGACCTCGGTGCCGTCCGGGTGGCTCGCCCGGCCGGTGCGCACCACGGCGCCGGTGTCGAGGTCGCGGACGACCACCTTGCAGCTCTGGGTCGACGAGTCGATCCCTGCGACGAGCGTCATCGCTGTCCTCTTTCGTTGGGGGTACGGGTTCGGGCGTCCGGTGCGGAACCGGGCCGGATGCAGGAGAACGGACGAGATCCCGTGCCGGTGCAGGGGATCTCGTCCGTCTCAGGTCGTCCCGCGGCTGACCGCGGGCTCAGGAGGTGCGGGTCAGCCGCGGGCGCCGAGCAGGTGCTCGGTGGCCAGCTGCTGCAGGCGCACGAAGCCGAAGCCCTTGCCGCCGAGGTAGGCGTCGGCGTCGAACGACTCGTACGAGGCGGTGTCCGCGAGCAGGTCGTCGTACGACTCGCCCTCGTTCAGCGTCGGGGTGGAGAGCTCGGCGACCTTCGCGGCGGCCAGCGCCTCCTGCACCTCGGGGTCGGCGCGGAAGGCCGCGGCGCGCTCCTTGAGCAGCAGGTAGGTGCGCATGTTCGCGGCGGCCGAGTCCCAGACTCCGGTCTCGTCCTCGGTGCGCGAGGGCTTGTAGTCGAAGTGGCGCGGGCCGTCGTAGGCCGGGACGCCGCCGGGGCCGCCGTTCTCGAGGAGGTCGACGAGCGAGAACGCGTTGTGCAGGTCGCCGTGGCCGAAGACCAGGTCCTGGTCGTACTTGATGCCGCGCTGGCCGTTGAGGTCGATGTGGAAGAGCTTGCCGTGGTACAGCGCCTGGGCGATGCCGGCGGTGAAGTTCAGGCCCGCCATCTGCTCGTGGCCGACCTCGGGGTTCACGCCGACGAGCTCGGGGCGCTCGAGGGAGTCGATGAACGCGATCGCGTGGCCGAGCGTCGGCAGCAGGATGTCGCCGCGGGGCTCGTTCGGCTTGGGCTCGATGGCGAAGCGGATGTCGTAGCCCTTGTCGGTGACGTAGTCGCCGAGCAGGTTGACGGCCTCGCGGTAGCGCTCGAGCGCGGCGCGGATGTCCTTGGCGGAGTCGTACTCGGCGCCCTCGCGGCCGCCCCACATGACGAAGGTCTTCGCGCCCAGCTCGGCGGCGAGGTCGATGTTGCGGAGGACCTTGCGCAGCGCGAAGCGGCGGACGTCGCGGTCGTTCGAGGTGAAGCCGCCGTCCTTGAAGACCGGGGCGCTGAAGAGGTTGGTGGTGACCATCGGCACGATGAGGCCGGTGGACTCCAGCGCGCCCTTGAGGCGGTCGATCTGGGTCTGGCGCTCGGCGTCGGTGGAGCCGAAGGCGAACAGGTCGTCGTCGTGGAAGGTGAGGCCGTACGCGCCGAGCTCGTCGAGCTTCTCGACCGCGTGGACGACGTCGAGCGGCTCGCGGGTCGGGCCGCCGAACGGGTCCGTCCCGTTGTAGCCGATGGTCCAGAGGCCGAACGAGAACTTGTCGGCGCGGGTGGGGGTCAGGGACATGGGATCCGAATCCTTTCCGGCGACGTCGCCGAATTGTTGTTGAGCCCAACATATCCCGTGAGGGTCGGGAGGCGCAACGAGCGAGAGGCCCGGCGCGTCGCTTCCGGCCCCTCGCGGGTGCCGCCCGCCCGAGCCGCGGAACCGCTCGCGGAGCGGGCCGGCGCCCGGGGAAGTCGTCGCGAGGATCGCTTGCGCAAGCGCTTCGACTGTGCGTACAGTCGCTCCAGCACGACCGGTCGAAGCGCTTCGAAGCCCGACCGCGACCGACGACGACGTCCGGCAGGAGGAGCCATGGCGACCATCCACGACGTGGCCCGCGCTGCCGGGGTCTCGATCAGCACCGTCTCCTACGCCCTCTCCGGCAAGCGCTCGATAGCCGCCTCCACCCGGCAGCGCGTCGACGACGCGGTGCGCCAGCTCGGCTACCGGCCCCACGCGGGAGCCCGGATGCTCGCAGGGGCGCGGACCCACATCCTCGCCCTCTCCGCGCCGATGCGCGACGAGCTGCATCTGCCGACCCACATGCGCTTCGTCACCGAGGTGCTCGAGCGCGCCCGGGAGTCGGACTACGACGTCCTGCTGCTCGTCACCGACGAGGCCTCCAGCGGCATCGGGCGCGTCTCCTCCTCCTCGCTCGTCGACGGCATCGTCCTGATGGGCGTCGACGACGACGACGACCGCGCCGAGCTGATCCGCGCGGCCGGGGTCCCCGCCACCTTCATCGGCGTGCCCGCCGACTCCCACGATCTCGCCTGCGTCGACCTCGACTTCGCCGAGGCCGCCCGCCAGAGCGTCCGCCGGCTCGCCGAGCTGGGCCACCGCTCGCTCGGCCTGCTCGAGCACCCGCAGTCCTACACCGACCGCAACGCCGGCTTCGTCCGCCGCTTCGACGAGGCGTTCCGCGCCGAGGCCGCAGCGCTCGGAGTCGAGATCGCGGTCGAGCGCCCGCACATCGGCCGCCCGAGCGCACAGGCCGCGATCGACGCGATCCTCGCCGCACCCGTCCCGCCCACCGCGCTCGTGCTGCACTGCAACGAGCCCGTGGCGGAGGCGGCGATCGAGCGCGTCCTCGAGCGCGGCCTCTCCGTCCCCGGCGACCTGTCGATCCTGGCGGCCTGCGCCAGCTACGACGGCGGCGCCCTCCCGGTCCCCACCAGCAGTCTTCCGCTCCCGTTCGACGCGATGTGCCGAGCGGCCGTCGCGCGGACCCTCCAGCAGATCGACTCCGGCCGCACCGTCGGCGTCGAGCTGCTCCCGCCCTCCTACGTCGACCGCGGATCCCTCGCGGTCGCTCCGACCGGCGCTCCGGTGCCGGCGGTCCCGTCCGGCACTCCCGCGCCGGCCTCCCTCTAGTCCTTCACCCTCTTCCCGCCCGCTCCGGCTCTGCGCACTGTCGAAACGCTTCGACACCGCGCCTCCGTGAGAGAGCGCTCCCTGCACCACATCCGCAGCACCACCGCACAGTTCGAAGGAGAACCACCGCAATGTCGCTCCGATCCCGCTCCGCCTTCCACCGCCCGACCGCCGGTCTCAGCCGGCGCAACCTCCTCGCCGGCGGAGTCGGCCTCAGCGCGATGTTCGCGCTGGCCGCCTGCTCCGGTGGCGGCTCCGACGCCGGCTCCGACGCGCTCTCGACCACGGTCGACGGCGCCGGCCGCACCCTCACGCTCTGGGACTTCGAGACGCCCGACAGCGACCGCGGCATCGCCTGGCTCGCCGCCCGCGACATCTTCACCCAGGAGACGGGGGCCGAGATCGCGTACGAGTTCAAGGCCTTCGAGCAGCTGCGCACCGGCGCCAGCCAGATCTTCAACTCCAACTCGGCGCCCGACGTCGTCGAGTACAACAAGGGCAACGCGACCAGCGGGCTCCTCTCGAGCCAGGGCCTGCTCACCAACCTCGACGAGGCGGTCGAGTTCTACGGCTGGGACTCGCTGATCCCCGGCGCGCTGCAGACCACCGCGAAGTACGACGAGAACGGGATCATGGGCTCCGGCTCCTGGTACGGCATCCCCAACTACGGCGAGTTCACCTTCGTCTACTACAACAAGGACGCCTTCGCCGCGAACGGCCTCGAGGTCCCCACCACCTACGAGGAGTTCACGGCCGTCCTCGACGCCTTCGTGGCCAAGGGGATCACCCCGCTGGCCGAGGCCGGCGCCGAGTACCCGCTGCAGCAGCTCTTCTACCAGCTCGCGCTGCTGAAGGCCGACCGCTCCTGGATCACCGACTACCAGACCTACACGGGCGAGGTCGACTTCGAGGACGCGGCCTGGAGCTACGCGGCCGACCAGCTGAAGACCTACGTCGACAAGGGCTACTTCTCGGCCGACGCCTCCGGGCTGAAGGCGGAGGACGCGGGCACGGCGTTCATCTCGGGCGAGTACCCGATCTTCTTCTCGGGCTCCTGGTGGTTCGGCCGCTTCAAGACCGAGATCACCGGATTCGAGTGGGACACGTTCCTCTTCCCGGGCGCCGAGTTCACGATGGGCTCCGCCGGCAACCACTGGGTGATCCCGGAGACGGCGAAGAACAAGGATCTCGCCTACAAGTGGATCGACATCACGATGCGACCCGAGATCCAGAACCTCATCGGCAACAACGGAGGCATCCCGCTGGTCGTCGACGAGAGCGCCATCACCGACGAGAAGAGCAAGGCGCTGCTCTCGCAGTGGAAGACGGTCGTCGACGGCGACCAGCTCTCCTTCTACCCCGACTGGCCCACCGCGACCTTCTACGACGACCTGGTCGCCGCCACGCAGGAGCTCATCAACGGCTCCTCCGACGAGTCCGCCATGCTCTCCGACCTCCAGGCCAAGTACGACGACGGAGTCGCCGACATCACGTGACGCGGAAGCGTCACGTGATGTCGGCCACGGCGGCCGGCCCCGCGCCTGCAGGCGCGGAACGGCCGCGGAAGACCTGAGGACGTGACGGCGACCCTTCGAGGGGGTCGCACGAACACCGCCGAGCCTCCACCCCCCCCCGCTGGATGCCGCTCCGGTACGCGACACGCCGTCGCCTCCGTACCGGATCGGCATCCCGCGGCAGCACACCCACGACCCCGTCCGACCTAGGAGTACCCATGACGACGACAGCACCTCGTCGCGCGGAGAGCGCGCCGCCTCCCACGACGCCGCCCCGCGAGAAGCGCTCCGGCGGCTACTGGCTCTACCTGATCCCCGGGTTCGTGCTCTTCACGTTCATCGTGCTGATCCCGCTGATCTGGAACGTCTACATCAGCTTCACGTCCTGGCGCGGCATCAAGCCGCCGATCTTCATCGGCCTCGACAACTGGATCGAGCTGATGGGCGACGACCAGTTCTGGACCTCGTTCCTCAACTCGGTCTACATGATCATCGCGATGGTGATCGTCCCCACGATCCTCGGACTCCTGCTCGCGGCGATCCTCTTCGATCTCGTCGGCAAGAAGTTCGGCGGGCACCTGGCGAGCTTCCTCCGCGCCACCTACTACCTCCCGCAGATCCTGCCGACCGTCATCGCCGCGATCGTCATCGGCTGGATCCTCCGCCCCGACAACGGCGCGCTGAACTCGATCCTCGAGGCCGTCGGGCTCGGCTCCCTCTCGCACGACTGGCTCGGCAAGCCGGACACCGCGATGCTCTCGATCATGGTCGTGATGATCTGGGTGCAGCTGGGCTACCCGGTCGTCATCTTCATGGCGGCGCTGCAGCGCGTGGACCCCGAGCTCTACGAGGCGGCGGAGCTCGACGGGGCGAACTGGTTCCAGCGCTTCCGCTGGATCACGGTCTCGATCATCCGGCCCGAGATCTTCGTGGTCACCCTCACCTGCACCATCGCCGCGCTGAAGGTCTTCGGCCCGATCTACGCCCTGACCCGCGGCGGCCCCGGCGACTCCACGATCGTCCCCTCCTACTACTCGTACACCGAGTTCTTCCAGAAGCAGCAGGTGGGCTACGGCGCCACCATCGCGACCGCGCTCACGATCGTCATCGTGATCCTCGCCGTGCTGTTCATCCGCGCCCAGGAGCGCGTCGAGCGCAGCGAAGGAGCCCGCTGATGTCGGCCATCGAGACCCTGCCCCTCACCCAGGCCGGCACGGAGGACGCGGACCTCTCGTCCTCCCGTCCCGCCAAGCCCGCGAAGGGCACGACCAAGCGCACCCTCGGCGACTGGGTCATCCTCGCCGTCGCCGTGGTGATCGGGCTCGTGATCATCAGCCCGGTGCTGCTGATCCTGCTCAACTCCTTCAAGACCCCCGCGGAGTACTCGGCGAACGGCCCGCTCGCCTTCCCGACCGGCCTCTCCTTCGACGGCCTCTCGACCTTCTGGAGCCGCGTCGACTTCCCCGAGAAGCTCGGCAACTCGATCCTCATCTCGGGGTCGGTCGCGATCCTCGCCGTCGCCCTCTCGGTGCTGAACGCCTACGCGATCGGCATCGGCCGTGTCCGCGGCCGGAGCTGGATCATCGTCCTGTTCCTGCTGGCGAACATGCTCCCGCAGGAGGCCCTGCTCTACCCGCTGTACTACATGTTCAAAGCGGTCGGGATCTACGACACCCAGCTGTCGGTCATCGTCATCTTCACCGTCATCCAGTCGGCGTTCGGCACCTATCTGCTCTCGAGCGTCTACGGCACCTTCCCGAAGGAGATCCTCGAGGCCGCGGCTCTCGACGGCGCCTCGAAGTGGCAGGTCCTCACCCGGGTGATCGTCCCGATCTCGCGGCCCACCCTCTCGGTGCTGATGATCTTCTTCTTCATCTGGACCTGGAACGAGTTCCTCATCCCGCTGGTCTTCCTGGTGAGCGACGCGACGCAGACCGTCCCGATCGCGATCTCGAGCCTCCAGGGCGACAAGATCATGGACGTCACCACGACCAGCGCGAGCGCCCTCCTGGGCCTTCTCCCGACGCTGATCTTCTTCCTGATCTTCCAGCGCACCCTCACCCGCGGCATCACCGCCGGCGCGGTCAAGTAGCCCTCTCTCCCTCCGTCGGCGCCTCCCTCGCGGGATCCGCCGGCGCGCCATCGAAAGGCACCCCCATGAAGTTCACCGACGGGTTCTGGCAGACGCGGGCCGGATTCACGCCCCTGTTCGCGCAGGAGGCGTACGACATCCGCACCGACGGCACCTCGCTCGAGGTGATCGCCCCGACCCGGGTCATCCAGGGCCGCGGCGACGTCCTCAACCGGCCGGCGCTCACGGTCGCGGTGTCCTCGCCGGCCGAGGGGGTCGCGCGGGTGCGGATCGAGCACTGGCGCGGGACGGCGGTGCGGCCCGGCTTCGAGCTGGCCGGGGGCGACGTCGGAGCGGCGGAGGTGACGGAGTCCGGCGGCGTGCTGCGCACCGGCGACCTCGAGGTCCGGATCAGGCAGGGCGCTCCGTGGTCGCTGGAGTTCTGGGACACCTCGACCGGCACGCGCCTCACCGGCTCCGGGCACAAGGCGCAGGGCTACCTGACCGGACCGGACGGAGCCGCCTACCTGCACGAGCAGCTCGACCTCGGCGTCGGCGAGCTGGTCTACGGGCTCGGCGAGCGCTTCGGCCCCTTCGTGAAGAACGGCCAGACCGTGGATGTGTGGAACGCCGACGGCGGCACCTCCTCGGAGCAGGCCTACAAGAACGTCCCGTTCTACCTCTCCAGCCGCGGCTACGGCGTGCTCGTGAACGATCCCGGCCTCGTGTCGTTCGAGATCGGCTCCGAGGCGGTCGAGCGCGTGCAGTTCTCGGTCGGCGGCGAGGCGCTGGAGTACCTGGTGATCCAGGGCCCGACGAAGAAGGACGTGCTGCGGCGCTACACCGGCCTCGCGGGCCGCCCCTCCGTCGTGCCCGCCTGGAGCTACGGGCTCTGGCTGACGACCAGCTTCACCACGAGCTACGACGAGGAGACGGTGAACTCCTTCATCGACGGCTTCGCGGAGCGGGAGCTGCCGCTGTCGGCGTTCCACTTCGACTGCTTCTGGATGCGCGAGTTCCAGTGGACCGACCTCGAGTGGGACCCGCGCACCTTCCCGGACCCCGAGCGGATCCTCGCCCGCCTGCACGAGCGCGGGCTGCACACCTGCGTCTGGATCAATCCGTACATCGCGCAGGCGTCGCCGCTGTTCGCCGAGGGGCGCGAGAAGGGGTACCTGCTCAGAACGGCCTCCGGCGACGTCTGGCAGTGGGACATGTGGGTCGCCGGCATGGCGCTGATCGACTTCACGAATCCGGAGGCGACCTCCTGGTTCCAGGAGAAGCTCCGCGTCCTCGTGCGCCAGGGCGTCGACTCCTTCAAGACCGACTTCGGCGAGCGGATCCCGTCGGAGGGCGTCGTCTGGGCCGACGGGACCGACCCCGAGGCCATGCACAACTGGTACACCCAGCTCTACAACCGCGCGGTGCACGAGGTGCTCGAGCAGGAGCTCGGCGAGGGCCGCGCGGTCCTCTTCGCCCGCAGCGCCACGGTCGGCGGGCAGGCGCTGCCGGTGCACTGGGGCGGGGACAACACCTCCTCCTACGTGTCGATGGCCGAGAGCCTGCGCGGAGGCCTCTCGCTCGCGCTGGGCGGGTTCGGCTTCTGGGCGCACGACATCGGCGGCTTCGAGGGCACGCCCGATCCCGGAGTGTTCAAGCGCTGGCTCGCGTTCGGCCTGCTCTCCTCGCACTCGCGGCTGCACGGATCCTCCTCGGTGCGCGTGCCGTGGGCGTTCGACGAGGAGGCCGTGGAGGTCACCCGGCTCTTCACCCGGCTGAAGCTCTCGCTGATGCCCTACCTCTTCGCGGCGGGGGCGGAGGCGGCGAGCACCGGCGTCCCGATCATGCGCCCGATGGCGCTCGAGTTCGAGGACGACCGCAGCGCCGCCCACCTCGACACGCAGTACCTGCTCGGGCACGACCTGCTCGTCGCTCCGGTGTTCACCGAGGACGGCACGGTCGAGTTCTACCTCCCGCGCGGGACGTGGACGAGCTGGTGGACGGGCGAGCGGATCGTCTCGACGGGGGAGTGGCGACGCGAGGTCCACGGCTTCGACTCGCTGCCGCTGTACGTGCGCGAGGGCGCGGTGATCCCGGTGGGGGCCCGCCAGGACTCGGCCGAGTACGACTACCTCGACGGGCTCGAGCTGAGGGTGTTCCCGGGGCCGGACGGAGCGACGCCGGTCCGGGTCGTCGCGCACGACACGGGGGAGGAGACGGTCTTCACCGTGACGCGCACCGGCGGCGAGGTCTCGGTCGACGGCCCGGCCGGCACCTGGACCTGGGTCGAGGCCTGAGCGGCGCCCTCCTGCTGATCGAGCAGCGGGCGCAGCCCACCCCTCGAGACGATCCGCTCGCCCGTCCACCAGCTCGTCCACGTCCCGCGCGGGAGGTAGAAC
>NZ_PSVX01000052.1:0-27271 GCF_002932695.1 Rathayibacter sp. AY1D2
CAACCCGTGGGACCTCGACCGCATCCCCGGCGGCTCCGGCGGCGGGTCCGCCGCGGCCGTCGCGAGCTACGAGGCGCCCCTGGATCCGCAGCTACGCGCCCGGCGTGCCGACGGAGCTCGAGCTCCCGACCGGCTCGCTCGTCGACATCGTCACCGAGTCGGCCGAGCGCTATCCCCACCAGGTCGCGCTCGAGTTCTTCGGCCGTTCGACCAGCTACTCCCAGCTCGCCGACGAGGTGGAGCGGGCCGCCGAGGGCCTCCGCCGCCTGGGCGTCCGCGCGGGCGATCCGGTCGCCCTCGTCCTCCCGAACTGCCCGCAGCACGTCGTCGCCTTCTACGCCGTCCTCCGGCTCGGCGCCGTGGTGGTCGAGCACAACCCGCTCTACACCCCGCGCGAGCTGCGCCACCAGTTCGAGGACCACGGCGCTCGTGTCGCGATCGCCTGGAACCGCGTCGTGCCGACGGTGCAGGACCTCCCGGCCGATCTCGGCGTCGAGACCGTCGTCGCCGTCGACCTCACCCGCGCGATGCCCGCCTCGATGCGCGCAGCCCTCCGCCTGCCGCTGAAGAAGGCCCGGGAGTCGCGCGCCGCGCTGACCGGGCCGGTCCGCGGCGCGATCGAGTGGGAGACGCTGCTGAGGCGGCGGATCGACCCGGCGCACCCGCGCCCGGTCGCGGAGGACCTCGCGGTCATCCAGTACACGAGCGGCACGACCGGCACACCCAAGGGCGCCGAGCTGACCCACGTGAACCTGACGGCGAACGCCGCCCAGTCGCGCGCCTGGGTGCCGACGGTCCGCCGCGGCGACTGCGTGGTCTACGCGGTGCTCCCCATGTTCCACGCCTACGGGCTGACGCTCTGCCTCACCTTCGCGATGAGCATGGGCGCGCGCCTGGTGCTGTTCCCGAAGTTCGACCCGGAGCTGGTGCTGAAGGTCGTCAAGAAGCACCCCGCCACCTTCCTCCCGGCCGTTCCGCCGATCGCGGAGCGCCTGGCGCGCAGCGCGCAGCAGCGGGGCGTCTCCCTCCGCGGCATCGAGATCGCCATCTCCGGCGCGATGCCGCTCGACCCGGCGCTGGTCGACTCGTTCGAGGCGCTGACCGAAGGCACGCTCGTCGAGGGCTACGGCCTCTCGGAGACCTCTCCGGTCCTGATGGCCAACCCGGTCGGTCCGACCCGACGCGCCGGGACGGTCGGGCTCCCGCTGCCCGGCACCGACGTCCGGATCGTCGACCCCGAGGATCCCGACACGGAGGTGGCGACCGGCGAGCAGGGCGAGCTGGTCGTGCGCGGTCCGCAGGTGTTCCGGGGCTACCACCGCAAGCCCGACGAGACGGCGGCGACCTTCACCGGTGACGGCTGGTTCCGCACCGGCGACATCGCGACGATCGACGAGGACGGCTTCGTGCGCATCGTCGACCGGATCAAGGAGCTCGTGATCACGGGCGGCTTCAACGTCTCGCCGTCCGAGGTGGAGGAGGTGCTGCTCCGCCTGCCCGAGATCAAGGAGGTGGCGGTGGTCGGCCTGCCCGATCCGCGCAGCGGCGAGTCCGTGGCGGCGGCGGTCGTCCTGGAGCCGGGCGCGCAGCTCGACGTCGCAGCCGCCCGCAAGGCCGTCCGGGAGGCGCTGACGCCCTACAAGGTGCCCAAGCGGATCACCGTCGTCGACGAGCTGCCGCGGAGCATGATCGGCAAGGTCCTCCGCCGCCAGGTGAAGGCGATGCTGACCGACGAGGACTAGCCCGGAACGAGCGGGGGCCCCCGACCACTGTCCGTGATCGGGGGCCCTCTGCAACGAGGCTAGAAGCCGAAGTCGCCGCCTCCGAAGTCGCCGCCCCCGCCGAAGTCGCCTCCGCCACCGAAGTCGCCGCCGCCGGAGTCGCCCCAGCCGCCGCCGTCTCCGGCGTCCGCACCGGAGGCGTCCGCACCTCCCGCATCCGCTCCGCCGTCGGCCGAGGCGTCTCCCCCGCCGTCACCGCCGGCGTAGTCGCCTCCCGCATCGGGGAGGAACGCGCCCGCGATGGCCGAGCCGATCGCGAACCCGGCGATCGTGCCGAGCATCGAGGAGGCGAGGACGCCGCCGAAGCCCATGCCTCCGCCGCCGGAGAAGCGCCGCTCCATGAATCCGGGCTGGCGCAGCTCGCTCCTCGTGGCGGACTGGGCGAGCGTGCGGGGGTCGTCGTCCTTCGGCGCGTCGCCGACAGGGGCCCCCTCGCTGAGCTCTCGGAAGACCTGCTGGCGCTTCTCCGGGGTCAGCTGCTCGAAGGCCTCGCGGTGCACCTGCTCGATCGCCTCGGGAGGCGCGGTGCGAAGGAGATAGCGGTAGCGCTCGATGGCACGCTCATCGTCGGTGAGCGGAGACGTCGCCGGAGGGGAGCCGTACTCGGGCCTGCGGTCCGCGGCCTGCGGCGGCGCGTACGTCGAGCGGCGTGCGCTCTCGGGCTGCTCGTCGCGGCCCAGCAGTCGGTCCAGGAATCCCATGATCTCCTCCTCGGCGCCCGACGGACGCACACCGCCACCGTAGGCC
Source organism: Rathayibacter sp. AY1D2 (assembly GCF_002932695.1). Classification (NCBI taxonomy): domain Bacteria; kingdom Bacillati; phylum Actinomycetota; class Actinomycetes; order Micrococcales; family Microbacteriaceae; genus Rathayibacter; species Rathayibacter sp. AY1D2. The sequence goes on from NZ_PSVX01000052.1 coordinate 2,529, forward strand.
CCTCGTCGCTCCGGGTGCTGAGCGTTCTCTCAGAGGCTGCTCGGAGCGGGGGCCTCGGTCACTTCTGCTTCGGGATGACCACCCACATCACGAGGTAGGCGATGATCTGCGGCCCCGGGAGGAGGCACGAGAGCACGAACAGGAGACGCACCACGAAGGGGCTCCAGCCGAATCGGCGGGCGAGACCGGCACAGACGCCGGCGATGATCCTGCCCCGACGGGGGCGCACGAGAGTAGCCATGACTCCACTCTGGCGCAGGGCGCCTGAGCGGGGCATCCGGGAAACCCCCTAGTCCTGCGCGGGGATCCCGTCGAGCTCCTCGGGCCGGAACGCTCCGACCGAGCGGGCGAAGGCGGCCGGGCGCTCGGCGTCGGCCTCCGGCCAGACCACGTGGAAGCGCTCGAAGACCACGTCGCCGATGCCGCCCGGTGAGACGCGGGCGAAGTAGCGGCGGTGGCCGTCGAGCCAGGAGGCGCGCGTGCGGTCCCCCTCGCCCTCGGCCCAGGCGAACGCGTCGTCGACGGAGTCGAGCGGACCGGTCCGCACCTCGTCCGTCACGAGGACGACACGCGCTGCTCCCGCGCCGTCGCAGACGATCCAGTGGTCGCCCGCGACGGGCGCCCCCTCCTCGGCGAGGGACGCCGTGGCCGTCTTCACTCCGCGCCGCACGAGGCCCAGCAGCTCGTCCGCCATCGCCGTGCTGTCGCCGAACGCCTCGACCGGCGGGAGCGCTTCGTCGACTCCCGGATGCGTGGAGCGGTACTCCGCCCAGAGGAGCGCCGCCGAGGCGGCGTCGGCGTCGGGGAGGGCCGTGCGCTCCGGCGCGACGGGCACGAGCGCCACGATGTTCGCCCCGGCCAGGGAGGCGGGATCGTCGGGGTGGTTGTCGGGCGTGGTGACCGTGGCGAAGGGCCAGTGCTGCTGGAGCCAGCGGCGCGCGTAGGCGTCGAGCTCCTCCTCGAGCCGCGAGCCCCGGACGGCGGGGACGACCCACCAGGAGGCCTCGGCGGAGTCGCCGCCGCCGGGCCGGACGCTCAGAGCGCCCAGCGCCTCGGTGCGGTCCGGGCCGACGAGCAGGAACGCGTGCGCTCTGCCCGCACGCGACTCCTCCTCGAGGCGCAGGAGACCGCGCACGTCGTCACCGAGGGACACCGACGGCAGGGCGGCCGGATCGTCTCCGCGGAGGAGAGCCGCGAGCCACGGTCGCTGCTCGCCGATCACCGCGTGCAGGAGGTCCGCATCGCTCGAGACGAGAGGACGCAGGAGGGCGCCCGCCGGCAGCTCGAGCCGCGCGGGAAGGGGCGCGTCGCCGGTTCCACCGCTCATGACCGCACCTCCCCGCGCACCGGCTCAGCCGGCCGCGCGCTCCAGGACGAGCTCGCGGACGCGGGCGGCGTCGGCCTGCCCCTTCATGGCCTTCATCACGGCACCGATCACGGCACCGGCGGCCTGCACCTTGCCGTCGCGGATCTTCGCGAGCACGTCGGGCTGCGAGGCCAGTGCCGCGTCGATCGCCTCGATGAGCGCTCCGTCGTCCGAGACGACCGCGAGTCCACGGGCGTCGACGACCTCCTGCGGGGCGCCCTCTCCGGCGATGACGCCCTGGAGGACCTCGCGGGCGAGGCGGTCGGTCAGCGTGCCGCTCTCGATCAGACCGGCGAGCTCGGCGACCTGTGCCGGGGTGACCAGGGAGGCCGGGTCCTCGCCCGCCGCGTTCGCGAGGCGCGCGATCTCCCCGGTCCACCACTTGCGGGCCGCCTGCGGAGCGGCTCCCGCGGAGACGGTTTCGGTGATCTCGACCAGCAGGCCGCTGTTGGCGACGTCCTGGAACTCGAGGTCGGTGAAGCCCCACTCCTGCTTGAGGCGGCGACGGCGGTCGGCGGGCTTCTCGGGGAGCGCGGCGCGCAGCTCCTCGATCAACTCCGGGCTCGGCACGACCGGGAGCAGGTCGGGCTCCGGGAAGTAGCGGTAGTCGTCGGCGTCGCTCTTGGGCCGGCCCGCGGAGGTGCGGCCGGTGTCCTCGTGCCAGTGGCGCGTCTCCTGCGTGATCGTGCCGCCCGCGGCGAGGATCGCCGCCTGGCGCTGGATCTCGTAGCGGACGGCGCGCTCGACCGAGCGGAGCGAGTTGACGTTCTTGGTCTCGGTGCGGGTGCCGAGCTTCTCCTGGCCGATCGGGCGGAGCGAGACGTTCGCGTCGCAGCGCAGGTTGCCGCGCTCCATCTTGGCGTCCGAGATGCCGAGCGCCAGCACGATGTCGCGGATCGTCGCGACGTAGGCCTTCGCGTACTCGGGCGCGCTCTTCCCCGCGCCGTAGATGGGCTTCGTGACGATCTCCACGAGCGGGACCCCCGCGCGGTTGTAGTCCACGAGCGAGTACTCGGCGCCCTGGATGCGGCCGGTGGCGCCGCCGACGTGCGTGAGCTTGCCGGCGTCCTCCTCCATGTGCGCGCGCTCGATCGGGATCTGCACGAGCGAGCCGTCGGCCAGCTCGATCTCGACCGAGCCCTCGAAGGCGATCGGCTCGTCGAACTGCGAGATCTGGTAGTTCTTCGCCAGGTCCGGATAGAAGTAGTTCTTGCGCGCGAAGCGGCTGGACGGGGCGATCGAGCAGCCCAGGGCGAGGCCGAGGCTGATCGAGTAGCGGACGGCCTGCTCGTTCACGACCGGCAGCGAGCCCGGGAGGCCGAGGTCGACCGGGGTCACGTTCGTGTTGGGCTCGGACCCGAACTCGTTCGGCGCGTCCGAGAACATCTTGGTCTTCGTGTTGAGCTCGACGTGCACCTCGAAGCCGAGCACCGGCTCGAAGGTCTCGAAGACCTCGTCGAAGTCCATCAGCTCGGGAGCGGACGTGTGCGCGGAGGCCATCAGACGGCACCTTCCTCGGTCGCGGAGAGCACGGAGTGGGTCAGGTCGGGGGCCTGCGCGAGGAGCGGGCGGCCCCACTTCTCCTCGAGCAGCGCCTCGAGCGCGGCGCCCACGGTGTAGAGGCGCACGTCCTCCCGGGCAGGAGCGAGGAACTGGATGCCGACGGGCAGCCCGTCCTCGTCGGCGAGGCCGGCGGGGACGGAGATGCCGGGGATGCCTGCCAGGTTCGCCGGGATGGTCGCGACGTCGCCGCGGTACATCGCCAGCGGGTCGTCGAGCTTCTCGCCGAGGCGGTAGGCGGTCGTCGGCGCTGTCGGCGAGGCGATCACGTCGACGTCCGCGAAGGCCGCGTCGAAGTCCCGCTGCACCAGGGTCCGGACCTTCTGCGCGCTGCCGTAGTAGGCGTCGTAGTAGCCGGCCGAGAGGGCGTAGGTGCCGAGGATGATCCGGCGCTTGACCTCGGGGCCGAAGCCCTGCTCGCGGGTCGCGGACATGACCTGCTCGACCGTGCCGCCGCCCTCCGGCGTGACGCGGAGGCCGAACCGGACCGAGTCGAACTTGGCGAGGTTGCTGGAGGCCTCCGCTGGGAGGATCAGGTAGTAGGCGGCGACCGCGTGCTCGACGCTCGGGAGGCTCACCTCGACGACCTCGGCTCCGGCGCCCTGCAGGATCTCGAGCGCCTCGTGGAAGCGAGCCAGCACGCCGGGCTGGAAGCCCTCGCCGCCGTCGAGCTCCTTGACCACGCCGATCCGGAGCCCCGTCACGTCGGCGCGGCGCACCGCGTCGGCGAAGGAGGGCCAGGAGTCGCGCAGCGACGTCGAGTCGCGCGGGTCGTGGCCCGCGATGACGTCGTGCAGCAGCGCGGAGTCGAGGACCGTCCGGGAGACGGGGCCGATCTGGTCGAGGCTCGAGGCGAGCGCGATCGCTCCGTAGCGGGACACGCCGCCGTAGGTCGGCTTCACGCCGACGGTGCCGGTCACGTGCGCGGGCTGGCGGATCGATCCCCCGGTGTCGGAGCCGAGGGCCAGGGGCGCCTCGTAGCTCGCGACGGCCGCGGCGGACCCGCCGCCGGAGCCGCCGGGGATGCGGTCGAGGTCCCACGGGTTGTGGGTGGGGCCGTAGGCGCTGCGCTCGGTGGTCGAGCCCATCGCGAACTCGTCCATGTTGGTCTTGCCGATCGGGACCAGCCCGGCCTCGCGCACCTTGCGCATGACGGTCGCGTCGTAGGGCGGGCGCCAGCCCTCGAGGATGCGGGAGCCGCTCGTGGTCGGCATGTCGTTCGTGACGATGACGTCCTTGACCGCGAGAGGCACCCCGGCGAGGGGGTGCAGCGACTCGCCGTCAGCCCGCCGGCGGTCGATCGCCTCGGCGGACGCGACCGCGCCCTCGCGCGCGACGTGGAGGAAGGCGTGGACCGCTCCGTCGACCGCGTCGATGCGCTCGAGGTGGGCGCGGGTGGCCTCGACCGAGGAGACCGAGCCGTCGGCCAGCTTCTCGGAGAGGGCGGACGCGCTGAGGCGGACGAGCTCGTCGCCGTGCGCGCTCACTGCTCCTCCCCCAGGATCGCGGAGACCTGGAAGCGGCTGCCGTCGTGCTCGGGCGCGCCGGAGAGCGCCTGCTCGAGCGTGAGGGTCTCGCCGACCACGTCGGGCCGGAAGACGTTCTCGAGCGGGATCGGGTGGCTGGTCGCCGGCACGTCGGGCGTGGCGACGGCCTGGACCGCGCGCACGGAGTCGACGATCTGGCCGAGCTCCCTGGTGAGGCTCCCGATCTCGTCGGAAGTGAGGTCGATCCTGGCCAGCTGGGCCAGATGGGCGACCGTGTCGGCCGTGATCTCGGACATGCGTCTCCGTCTGGTGGTTCGGGGGGATTTCCGGCCGCCAGTCTACTCGGCGCGCCCGCACCGCCTCCGCCCGTGCCGCCCGCCCGTCAGGAGCCGCCGAAGAGGCTGGCGCCGTGCTTCAGGAGTGCGTTGTACGCCCCCTCGTAGGTGGTCGGCAGGTCCTCGCCGGGCTCGCCGTACCGGGCCAGCAGCAGGCCCATCAGGCCGACGGCGGGCGGGCTCAGCGGCTTGTCGCGGTTCACGTGCGCCGGATGCGCGGGCGCCGCCTCGGGGTTCGGGGGCAGGTACTGCGGCACCGTGGTCGGCCAGTCGCCGATCTGCCGCGGCTCGTCGAGGGTCAGCACCCTGAAGAGGTCGGGGGCGGAGGCGTCGCGAGCGGTCAGCGGCTCGAGGCCGTGCAGGGCGCTGAGGGTCCGGATCACGGCGCCGTGGTGCAGCTCGTCGTGCACGATCGTGCCGGCCCTCGTGTACGCCGAGACGGCGATCGTCGGCACGCGGCAGCCGAGCCGGTCGAAGGCGAAGCCCATCTCGCCCTCGCGGCCGTCGCCCGGCGGAGTCGCCGACGGCGGGGGGACGTGGTCGTAGAGGCCGCCGTGCTCGTCGAAGGTCGCCAGCAGGAGCGTGTTCACCGCGTTCGAGCCGGTCGTGCTCGCGCTCTCCCGGATCGCCGAGTACACCTGGTGCAGCAGCAGCTCGCCGGCGCGGACGTCGGACAGCGCGCTGTCGTAGACGGGCGTGCCGTCGACCTCGTCCTCGTGCAGGACGCCGGTCGGCGGGTGCATGTCGTTGTGGTCGAAGACGAGCCGCGGCTCGAGGAAGGCGTAGTCGGGCAGCTCGCCGTTCTCCACGTCGGCGTAGAAGCGGTCCATCGTCGAGAAGTGGGTCTTCCAGTACTTCTCGAGCACCGGCGCGTGCAGGAAGCCGGTGTAGGAGACCACCTGCAGCGCGTCGAAGTAGACGCGCCAGGTCCTCCCCGCCTCCTCGAGGCGGTTGAACACCGTCGGCGCGTCGGCCAGGTCGTCCGCGAGCCACTTCTCGTAGCCGCCGCCCTGCTTGTTGGTGACGAAGCCGTGCGAGGTCGACGCGTGCAGGAAGGACCTGTTGCAGAAGGTCTGGGAGGGGACGGCGCAGAACCACTGGTCGAAGACGGCGAACTCGCGGGCGAGGGTGGAGAAGACGGGCAGCATCTCCGGCGAGAAGCCGCCCATGATCGTCCGCGCCTCCTCCGCCGTGGGCTCCTGCCCCTTCTTCATCACCCTCAGGTGCTGGACGTAGTCCTCGAGGAAGCCGCTCATCGTCGGGGCGGAGGCGTCGGCGGGCGCGTTGAAGGGCGCGGTCATGGCGCCGACGGTGCGGCCGGCGTTCTCGGGCGGATCCACCGTGCCGAAGAGCTGGGTGTTGACGTGCGGGTACTCCTCGCCCGGGTCCGGGTCGGGCTGGCGCATCACGGAGTCGGTGGCGCCCTCGTAGACGTGCGTGCCGACGGTCAGTCCCCCGGCGCTGGTGTTCGTCCGCTCGTCGGGGAGGAGGCCCTCGAAGCTCTCGCCCGCGGGCAGGTCGTCCGGTCCGTAGAGGCGGCCGAGGACGTTGTCGAAGGAGCGGTTCTCGAACATGATCACGACGACGTGGTCGAAGCCCGGCTCCGTGCGGGCGGGCAGTCGCGGCTCCTCCTCGCGGCGGGGGCCGGAGGCGACGGCCGCGCCGATCGCGCCGCCGGCGAGGGCTCCGGCTCCGACTCCGGCGGCGGCGGTGCCGGCCAGGAAGCGGCGGCGCGAGCGGGAGCGGGGAGCTCCGTCGTCGTGCTCCGAGGGAGTCCGCTCGCTGGTCATCTCCGCCGCCTCTCCTGCGCCGCCTGCGCCTGCTCGGAGTGTAGCGACGCGCCCGGGACGGCGGCTCGAACGCGGGCGAGCAGTCCGGCCTCCGGCTCGGGGTCGACGTGCGCGCGGCGGGCCGCGTCGCGGAGGCGCCGCCCGACCGGCGCGGGCGGCGCGAACGCCGGCGCCGTGCGGGGCCAGCGCGCGAGGGACCGGTCGGGACCGCTGAGGAGTGCGGCCAGCTCTCGGACCTGCGGATCGACGAGGGCCCGGCGCCCGCCCGCCCGGGCGCGGACGAGCTGCGCGGGAGTCTCCGGACCGAGCGGCACGCCGATCCGTGCACCCGAGGGGACGGCCGAGGCGAGCACGAGCGCCGGCACCGTGCCGGGCCGGGCCGCGCTCCCCCGCGCGGTGACGAGGAGCAGCATCCGCCGCCCCGCCCGCTCCCCGTCGCGGACGGCGTCGAACACGACGTGCAGCAGCTGCTCCGCGAGGCGCGCATCGGCGGATCGATCGGTGCCGGCGGCTGCGGCGTCGGCGAAGTCGGCCGGATCGACGAGGGACCGCGGCTCGACCAGGACGAGCGGAGGCAGGGTGCCGGCTGCGGCCTCGGCGGCCAGCGCGTCGATGGGAAGGAGGCGCCCGCCGCGGGAGCCGGCGGCGCCCGGATCGCGGTGGGGCCACTCCGGATCGGCGAGGAGCGTGATCGAGACGCCCTGCCGCTCGTCGACCGCGAGAGCCCAGCCTGTGCCGGTCTCCCGGGCCGCGCGCAGGGCCGCCGGCAGCGGATCGCGGCCGTCGGCGCGCCAGTGGTCGGCCCGCGCGAAGGCCGTGGCGAGGAGCGCGTGCACCGGCAGCATCTCGGGGGCGAAGCGCGCGCCCGGAGGATCGTCCGGGCCGGGCGCGGTCATCACGGCGTCCGTATCACCGGTGAATACCGGGCCGTCCGGATCGTCGAGCGCGCCGAGGACCTGGTCGCGGCTGCGGCCGGCGAAGGAGAGCACGACCAGGTGGTCGATCCGGCCCAGCGCCTCGGCGGTCCGACGCTCGGCGGCGGTGGGCCGAGCCGCGGCGTCGAGCGCGAGCGACGCTGCGTCGGCGAGGGACCGGCGCAGGAACGCACGCCGCTCCCCGCCGCCCGAGTCAGGCATCGGGCCCGGTCGGCTCCTCCGTGCTCGGGGCGGCCGCGTCCGGGACGGCGTCGGTCTCCGGCACGGCGTCGTCCTCCGGCGAGGCGTCGGAGCGCGATGCGCCGGCGACGTCCCCGTCCGGGCCGGCAGCGGCCTCCTCCGGAGCGTCGGCGGACGCCTCCTCCGGCAGCGCGATCGCGTCCGGTCCCTCCGTCACCAGGAGGTGGAACTCGGCCGCGGTGATGATCCGGAGCCCCAGGGCCTCGGCCTTGCCGAGCTTGCTGCCGGCGCCGGGACCGGCGGCGACGTAGTCGGTCTTCTTGGAGACGCTCGAGCCGGCCTTGCCGCCGGCCATGAGGATGGCCTCCTGCGCCCCCTCGCGGGAGTACCCCTCCAGGCTGCCGGTCGCCACGACCGTGAGACCCGCGAGCACCCCGCCGGCGGAGTCCGCGGCACCGGGCCCGGGGTGGCCGGGCGTGGCGAAGCGCACTCCGGCCGCGGCCCAGCGGTCGACGATCTCGACGTGCCAGTCGACCGCGAACCAGGCGATCAGGGCGTCGGCGATGATCCCGCCCACCCCGTCGACCGCGGCGAGCTCGTCGCGGCTCGCCCCGCGGATCGCGTCGAGCGAGCCGAAGTAGCCCGCCAGCGCGCGCGCGGCGACCGGGCCGACGTGCCGGATGCTGAGCGAGACCAGCAGGCGCCACAGCTCCTTGGTCTTCGCCCGCTCGATGTTCTCGATCAGCCGGAGGGCGTTGGTGGAGGGCACGGAGGCGGCGTCCCCCGCGAAGGCTCCCGCCTCCGGGTCGAAGGCGCCGTCCTTGGCGAGCTGCCGCTTGCGCTTGAAGGGCGTGACGACCTTCGGATCGCCCTTCGCGTCGAGCTTCTGCAGACCCGTCTCGGAGTCGCGGACGACGACCTCGATCGGGAAGAGATCGGCCACCGTGAGCTCGAACAGGCCGGCCTCGGTCCGCAGCGGCGGCTCGGCGGGCACCAGGGGCTGGGTCAGGGCGGCGGCGCTGACCTCGCCGAGCGCCTCGATGTCGAGCGCGCCGCGGCTGCCGATGTGCTCGACGCGCCCGCGGACCTGCGCGGGGCAGGACTCCGCGTTGGGGCAGCGCAGGTCGACGTCGCCCTCCTTGGCCGGAGCGAGCGTGGTGCCGCACTCGGGGCACTGCGTCGGCATCACGAACTCGCGCTCGGAGCCGTCGCGGAGCTCCACCACCGGGCCGAGCACCTCGGGGATGACGTCCCCGGCCTTCCGCAGCACGACCGTGTCGCCGATGAGCACGCCCTTGGCCTTGACCACGTCGGCGTTGTGCAGCGTGGCCTGGCGCACCTCGGACCCCGCTACCTTCACCTTGGTCATCTGGGCGAACGGCGTCGCGCGGCCGGTCCGCCCGACGCTCACCACGATGTCGAGGAGCTTCGTGTGCACCTCCTCGGGCGGGTACTTGTAGGCGATCGCCCAGCGCGGCGCCCGGCTGGTGGCGCCGAGCTCGTCGTGCAGCTCGAGCTCGTCCACCTTCACGACCACGCCGTCGATCTCGTGCTCGACCGAGTGCCGCTCGCGGCCGTAGCGCTCGACGAAGGCGAGCACCTCCTCCACCGAGGCCGAGACGCGGTTGTGGCCGCTCACCGGCAGTCCCCAGGAGGAGAGGAGCCCGTAGACCTCGGACTGGGTCGCGACCGGCGGGTCCGGCCAGGCGCCGATGCCGTGCACGTAGAGCGCGAGGGAGCCGACGCGCGCCTCGCCGGCGCGCAGGTCGAGACCCGACTTCTTGTCGAGCTGCTGGCGGAGGCCGCCGCTCGCCGCGTTCCGCGGGTTGGCGAAGGTCGGGAAGCGCCGCAACGCGCTCGTGCGCGCCTTCTCCTCCTCGAAGACGCCGCGGGTGGCGGCCGGGCGGGTCGACCAGCGGGTCCGCGCCTCCTCGACCGCCTCGTCGCGCAGCGTCTCCTGGAGGGCGTTCAGCTCGGCGAAGGCGGCCACGGGGATGAAGACCTCGCCGCGGACCTCGACGAGTGCCGGGTGGCCCTCACCGGAGAGGCGCTCGGGGATGCCCGCGACGCGGAGGGCGTTGACGGTGACGTCCTCGCCGGTGCGGCCGTCGCCGCGGGTCGCCGCCGTGACGAGGAGGCCGTTCTCGTAGTGGAGGGAGATCGCGAGCCCGTCGATCTTGAGCTCCGTGAGCCAGGCGACGGGGCGGTCGGCCGAGGCCACCGTCTTCTCGCACCACTCGCGCAGCTCCTCGGCCGAGAACACGTTGTCGAGGGAGAGCATCCGCTCGGCGTGGTCGATCGGGGCGAGGCCCGCTCCGACGATCCCGCCGACGGTCCGCGTCGGCGAGTCCTCGGCGGCGAGCTCGGGGTGCTCGGCCTCGAGCGCGGCGAGCTCGCGCACCAGGGCGTCGTACTCGGCGTCGGACAGCGGCGAGGAGTCGGCCGCGTAGTAGTCGTCGCTCGCCGACCGGATCCGCGCCCGCAGCTCCTCGACGCGGGCGGCGGGCTCGACGGCGCTCACCGGAGCACCGCGGCGTCGGCCGCGACCGTGCGGTCGATCGTGCACTGGCCCAGCACGCGGGTGCCGAGGTAGACGACGGCCGTCTGGCCGGGGGCGACGCCGTCGAGCGGCGAGTCCGGAGTGATCACGAGCTCCACCCTGCCATCGACGTGCGACACCATCGCGGAGGCGGGGACCGGGTCGGCGTGCGCGCGGATCTGGACGTCGCAGCGGAAGGGCGCGTCCACGTCCTCGGGAGCGGCGCCCGCCCAGGTGAACCGCTCGCCGGCGATCTCGCCGATGCGCAGCGCTTCGCGCGGACCGACCACGACCTCGTTGCTCACCGGCCGCACCTCCAGGACGAAGCGGGGCCGTCCGTCGGGCGCGGGGACGCCGAGGTGCAGGCCCCGGCGCTGGCCCACCGTGTACCCGTGAGCGCCCTCGTGGGAGCCGACCACCGCGCCGTCCCGATCGACGACCGCTCCGGTCTCAGGGGCGACGCGCTCGGCGAGCCAGCCGCGGGTGTCGCCGTCGGGGATGAAGCAGATGTCGTAGCTGTCGGGCTTGCTCGCGACGCTGAGGCCCCGCTCCGCCGCCTCCGCGCGCACGATCGCCTTGGACGGCGTGGAGCCGAGCGGGAACATCGAGTGCCGCAGCTGCTGCTCCGTCAGCACGCCGAGGACGTAGGACTGGTCCTTCGCCTCGTCGCTCGCGCGATGGAGCTCCGGGGAGCCGTCGGCGGCGGTGCGGAGGGAGGCGTAGTGGCCGGTGCAGACCGCGTCGAAGCCGAGGTCGAGAGCCTTCTCGAGCAGGGCGGCGAACTTGATCCGCTCGTTGCAGCGCATGCAGGGGTTCGGGGTGCGGCCCGCCGAGTACTCGGCGACGAAGTCGTCGACGACGTCCAGCTTGAACCGCTCGGAGAAGTCCCACACGTAGTACGGGATGCCGAGGACGTTCGCGGCGCGCTGCGCGTCCATCGAGTCCTCGATCGTGCAGCACCCCCGGCTGCCGGTGCGCAGCGTGCCGGGCATCCTGCTCAGAGCGAGGTGCACGCCCACCACGTCGTGCCCAGCCTCCACCGCGCGGGCCGCGGCCACCGCCGAGTCCACTCCACCGCTCATCGCCGCCAGAACCTTCACCGTGCGAGTCTACGTTTCCCGCGGGCACGGCCGGCAGGGGTTCAGGCGGGCAGCACCGCGCGGTTCGAGAGTCCGGCTCGGGCGGCGCGGGCGTAGGCGCCGGGCAGCGCGGCCAGGAGGGCGTCGACGTCCGCGTCGGTCGAGGTGTGGCCGAGCGTCATCCGGAGCACCCCGCGGGCCTCGTCCTCGCTCCGGCCGAGCGCGAGGACCACGTGCGAGGGCTCCGGGATCCCCGCCGTGCAGGCGGACCCGGTCGAGACGGAGACGCCCGCGGTGTCGAGGAGGAAGAGGAGGGAGTCGCCCTGCGCACCGGGGAAGGCGAGGTGCGCGTTGTTGGCGACCCGGCGTCCGGAGTCGAGGGCGGGCCCGGTCAGGGTCGCCCCCGGCACGGCGGCGAGGACGCCCGCGACGAGCCGGTCGCGCAGGGCTGTCAGGCGCCGCGCCTCCGCCGACAACTCGGCGTCCGCCTCGACCGCGGCGGCGGCGAAGGCCGCGGCGCCGGGCACGTCCTGGGTGCCGGAGCGGACGCCCCGCTGCTGTCCGCCTCCGTGCAGCACCGGCACCACGCGGGCGTCGCGGGCGAGCACGAGCGCACCGGTCGCGATCGGCCCGCCGACCTTGTGACCCGAGACGCTGACGGCGGCCAGTCCCGCGCCGTGCCCTGAGCCGGAGGCGCGGCGGATCTCGGCGATCCGCATCGGCACGTGCCCGAGGGCGGCGACCGCGTCGACGTGGAGGGGGACGCCGGCGCGGGCGCACGCGGTCGCCAGCTCGGCGATCGGGTTGATCGTCCCGATCTCGTTGTTGACCCAGAGCACCGTGACCAGGGCGACCGATCCGGGGTCCTCCTCCAGCGCCGCGGCGAGCGCCTCCGGCCGCAGGGTGCCCTCGTCGTCGAGCGGCAGCCACTCGAGGACGGCGCCCTCGTGCTCGGCGAGCCAGGCGGCCGAGTCGAGCGTCGCGTGGTGCTCCCCCTCGGCGACCAGGACCCGGACGCGGGCCGGGTCCTCGCTCCGGCGCTGCCAGTAGAGGCCCTTGATCCCGAGGTTGACCGCCTCGGTGCCGCCGGCGGTGAGGATCACCTCGATCGGCTCGCAGCCGAGCACCCCGGCGAGCGCCGACCGGGCGTCCTCCAGCCGGCGGCGAGCCTCCTGGCCGGAGCCGTGGACGGAGGAGGGGTTGCCGCCGTGGGCGGACGCCTCCGCGAACGAGGCGAGCGCCGAGGCGCGCAGCGGGGTGGTCGCGGCGTGGTCGAGGTAGATCACAGCAGCCCTTCGTCCCGCGTCGGGGGCACGGAGGGAGCCGGTGCCCGTCACTACTGTAAGTCGCATGACCTCTCACGATCCCCTGGCCCGGCTCGGCGTGACCGTGGACGATCAGGGCGGTGAGCTGCGGGTCTGGTCCGAGAGCGCGAGCGCCGTCGATCTGCTGCTGTACGACGAGAAGGATCCGACCTGGGTGACCCGCACGGTCCCGCTGGCGCGCGACGACGCCGCGGTCTGGTCCGCGCGCTCCGATCTGCTGGCCCCCGGCCGCCGCTACGCCCTGCGCGTCGACGGGCCGACGGGCCCCCGGCACCGCTTCGACCCCCGCCGGGCCCTGCTGGAGCCGTACTCCCGCGGCCTGCACCGGGTGGCGGAGAACGAGTGGCGCTCGGTCGTCGTGGACGACGCGTTCGACTGGGGCTCCTCCTCCCGGCCCGGCACCCCGATGGACCGCACCGTGATCTACGAGGCGCATGTGAAGGGGCTGACCCGGCTGAACCCGGCGCTGCCCGTGGAGCTGCGCGGCACCTACGCCGGCCTAGCGCACGAGTCGACGGTCTCGGCGCTGCTCGATCTGGGCGTGACGGCGGTCGAGCTGCTGCCCGTGCACGCGTTCGTGTCGGAGCAGCGCTTGCTGCGGCAGGGGCTGACCAACTACTGGGGCTACAACACGCTGAACTTCTTCGCCCCGCACGCCGCGTACGCCTCCTCCACCGCGCAGCGCGGCGGACCGACCGCGGTGCTCCGCGAGTTCAAGGGGATGGTGAAGCTCCTGCACGAGGCCGGCCTCGAGGTGATCCTGGACGTGGTCTACAACCACACCGCCGAGGAGGGGCCGGGCGGGCCGATGTCGAGCCTGCGCGGGATCGACGACGCCGGCTGGTACCGCCAGACGCCCGAGGGCCACTACGTGGACGTCACCGGCTGCGGGAACACGATCGACTTCGGCCGGCCCGCGGCGCAGCGCCTCGCACTGGACTCGATGCGCTACTGGTCGGGCGAGGTCGGGATCGACGGCTTCCGGCTCGACCTGGCCGCGACCCTCGGCCGGGACGAGATCGCGCACTTCCGGAGCGACCACCCGCTGCTGCGGGCCGCGGTCGAGGATCCGGCGCTGGCCGGCGTGAAGATGATCGCCGAGCCCTGGGACGTGGGAATGGGCGGCTGGCAGACGGGGAACTTCCCGGCCGGGTGGTCGGAGTGGAACGACCGCTACCGCGACCGCGCCCGCAACTTCTGGCTCTCGGACATCGACTACGCCCGCCGCGCCGGCACGGCCCCCGTCGGCATCGGCGGCTTCGCGACCCGGCTCTCGGGCTCCTCCAACACCTTCTCGGCGGAGCGGGGACCCCTCGCGTCGGTCAACTTCGTCACCGCGCACGACGGCTTCACGCTGGCGGACCTCGTCTCGTACAACGTCAAGCACAACATCGGCAACGGCGAGTCGAACCGCGACGGAGCCGACACCAACCGCTCCTTCAACCACGGCTTCGAGGGCCCCACCACCGACGAGCGGATCACGCTGGCGCGGCGCAAGGCGATGCGGAACCTCCTCGGCACCCTGCTGCTTTCGGCCGGCGTGCCGATGATCACGGCGGGCGACGAGACCGGGCGCAGCCAGCGCGGCAACAACAACGCCTACTGCCAGGACTCGGACCTGACCTGGGTGCGCTGGGAGGGCCTGGCCGACTGGCAGCTCGCGCTCCGCGCGCACACGCGCACCCTGCTGCGCCTGCGGCGTGAGCACCCGGCGCTGCGTCCCTCCCGCTACGGCAGCGGCGACGCGAGCGAGCCGGGCGCCACGACCATGACGTGGTTCGACGCCCACGGGCGCGGGATGAGCGAGCACGACTGGACCTCCGCCGCCAACCGGACGCTGCAGTACCTCGCGGCCTCGACGCCGGTCGAGGGCGAGCCGGACCGCGTCCTGCTGGTGGTGCACGGCGTCGAGCAGGACACCACGGTCGTGCTCGCCGAGGGCGAGGGGGTCACCGGCTACACGCGCCTGTGGAACAGCGAGGAGCCGGAGCCGCTGGAGCACGGCGAGTCGTTCGAGCCGGGGCAGGTCATCCGCGTGGCCGGCACCTCGATGCAGCTCTTCGCCGCGCACGGGCCGGCGGCCGAGCAGGAGGCCTGATGGCGCGGAGCGGGCCGGGGACCCCGGCGACCGTCGCGCTGACGGCGGCGGGCGTCCCCTTCACTCCCCGCCAGTACCGGCACGACCCGGCCACGACGCGCTACGGGCTCGAGGCGGCCGAGGCGCTCGGCGTCGAGCCGGAGCGCGTGTTCAAGACCCTGATGGTCGACGTGGACGGCGAGCTCGTGGTGGGTGTCGTGCCCGTCACCGGCTCGCTCGGGCTGAAGGAGCTCGCGGCCGCGGTCGGAGGCAGGCGGGCGGCGATGGCCGACCCCGCGCTGGCCCAGCGCCGGACCGGCTACGTCCTCGGCGGCATCTCGCCGCTCGGGCAGAGGACGCTGCACCGCACCGTGATCGACGAGACCGTCGAGCTCCACGACACGGTGCTCGTGTCGGGCGGGCGCCGGGGCTTCGACATCGAGCTCGCCCCCGCCGACCTCGTCGCCGCGACGGCCGCCCTCCTCGCCGACATCGCGCGCTGACCCCTGCTCCCCCGCCGTCCTCCTCCGGGCGCCGTCCTCCTCCCGCGCGACCCCGTCCCGGTCCGCGAGACGCCGAGGAAGGCGCACCGGAGCGGCATCTCGCGGAGAGGGACCGGGCGGGGTCAGCCGGCGGCGGCGGCCAGTCCCAGCTCGGCGGAGCGGGCCAGGAGGGGATGCCGCGGCACGACGCGGACGGTGTAGCCGAAGGAGCCGCTGCGGTCGAGGGTGACCACTCCGGCGTAGGGCACGCGCCCGACCGCGTCGGCCGGCACTACGGCACCCGACTCCTCGACCACCTCGAGCTCGTGGTGGCGGACCTCGGTGAGCGAGCCGTCAGCGGCCGTCGTCCCGTACACGACCTCGACCGAGACGTCCGCCGGCGAGAGCTCGCCCAGGCGCACGCCCGCGCGCACGGCGAGCCGGTCCCCGCGCTGGGGCACCGCGTCGATCCCGCCGGACTCGACGGACGCGACCGCGACCCCGGGCCA
Organism: Rathayibacter sp. AY1D2; assembly: GCF_002932695.1. Classification (NCBI taxonomy): domain Bacteria; kingdom Bacillati; phylum Actinomycetota; class Actinomycetes; order Micrococcales; family Microbacteriaceae; genus Rathayibacter; species Rathayibacter sp. AY1D2. The sequence goes on from NZ_PSVX01000052.1 coordinate 18,193, forward strand.
GCCGGCGCGGACCCGCCGCTTCCAGGTCGCCAGCTCCTTGGCCGGCTCGAAGTGGTCGGCGGCGACGGCGCGCCCGGCCTCGGCGGCCGGCGAGTAGAGCGCCTCGACGTACTGGCGCACCATCCGCTCGGCGGAGAGCTCGGGCGAGAGGGTCGCGAGGGTGTGCCGGATCGACCGCACCCACCGCCGGGGCACGCCGTCGTGATCGCGCTCGTAGTAGCGCGGCACGACCTCGGTCTCGAGCAGCTCGTAGAGCGCCTCGGCCTCGAGCGTGTCGCGGGCCTCCGGGTCGAGCGCGCGGTCGGAGGAGGGGATCGCCCAGCCGTTCTCGCCCTCGAAGTACTCGTTCCACCAGCCGTCGAGGATCGAGAGGTTGAGCGAGCCGTTGAGCGCCGCCTTCATCCCCGAGGTGCCGCACGCCTCGAGCGGGCGCAGCGGGTTGTTGAGCCAGACGTCGGTGCCCGGGTAGAGCAGCTGCGCCATCGCGATGTCGTAGTCCGGCAGGAAGACGATCCTGCGGCGCACGTCCGGCTCCTGCGCGAAGCGGACGAGCCGCTGGATCAGGCGCTTCCCCTCCTCGTCGGCCGGGTGGGACTTGCCCGCGATGACGATCTGGATCGGGTGCTGCGGGTGGGTGAGCAGCGCGCGCAGACGCTCGGGGTCGTGGAGCATCAGGGTCAGCCGCTTGTAGGTCGGCACCCGCCGCGCGAAGCCGATGGTGAGCACGTCCGGGTCCAGCAGCTCGTCGAGCCAGGCCGGCGGGAGGCCGCCCGGGTTCTGCTCGCGCCAGGAGCTGGCGGCCCGGCGGCGGGCGTCCCGCACCAGCTGCTCCCGCATCGCCCGGCGCGCGGCCCACAGCTCGGTGTCGCCGAGCGCGCCCGAGGCCCAGTCGGCCCGCGTCGTGTCGTCGGTGCCGAGCCGCTCCTCCGCGAGCCGCCGGAGGATCGGATCGGTCCAGGTGGCCGCGTGGACGCCGTTCGTCACCGAGCCGATCGGCACCTCCGCCGTCTCGAAGCCGGGCCAGAGGCTCGAGAACATCGAGCGGCTGACCTCGCCGTGCAGCGTCGAGACGCCGTTGGAGCGCTGCGCGAGCCGCAGGCCCATGTACGCCATGTTGAACGCCGTCCCGGAGTCCCCCGGCTCGGCGCCCAGCGCGAGCACGTCCTCGACCTGCACGCCCGGGAGCAGCTCCGTGGAGAAGTACTCCTCGATCATCCCGCGGTCGAAGCGGTCGATGCCCGCCGGCACCGGAGTGTGCGTGGTGAAGACCGTGCTCGCCCGCACCACCTGGAGAGCCTGGTCGAAGTCCAGGCCCGCGCCGATCAGGCCGGAGATGCGCTCGAGCCCCTGGAAGCCGGCGTGCCCCTCGTTGGTGTGGAACACCTCCGGGAGGACGCCGCCCGAGACCTCGGCCCAGAGTTCGAGCGCGCGGACCCCGCCGATGCCCAGCAGCAGCTCCTGCAGCAGGCGGTGCTCGCCCCCGCCGCCGTAGAGGCGGTCGGTGACGGAGCGGAGCGAGTCCTCGTTCTCGGGGATGTCGGTGTCGAGCAGGAGGAGGGTCACCCGGCCGACCTCCGCGCGCCAGACCCGGGCGTAGAGCGCGCGTCCCTCGGGGAGCGCCAGCACGATGCGGGCGGGCGAGCCGTCGGCGAGACGGACGACGCGCAGCGGCAGCCCGTCGGGATCGAGCGAGGGGTAGGACTCGAGCTGCCAGCCGTCGGCGGAGAGCTTCTGCGAGAAGTAGCCCGACCGGTAGAAGAGGCCCACGCCGGTGAGCGGCACGCCCAGGTCCGAGGAGGCCTTCAGGTGGTCGCCCGCGAGGATGCCGAGTCCGCCGGAGTACTGGGGCAGCGCCGCCGCGATGCCGAACTCCGGCGAGAAGTAGGCGATCGAGCGCGGGGCGGACTCCGGCAGCGACTGGTACCACCGCGGCTCGGTGCGGTAGCGCTCGAGCTCGTCGCGGAGGCGCCACGCCTCGTCGACGAAGCCCTGGTCCCCCGCCAGCTCGGCGAGGCGCTCGGGGCTCACTGCTCCGAGCAGAGCGGTGGGGTCCGCTCCCCCGCGCCGCCACAGCTCCGGATCGACCCGCTCGAACAAGCGCCGGGCGGGCTCGTGCCAGGCCCAGCGGAGATTGCCCGCCAGATCGCCCAGAGCCGAGAGCTCGGGCGGGAGGACGGAGCGGACGATGAAGCGGCGGATCGCCTTCACGGCACCCCTCGACTCTCTGCGGACCCCGGAGCGCCCGGTCGCGGAGCACCGGGGCGGTCGCGCTCGGTCACCCTAGCGGACCCCTCGGCCGCCGCGGATCGGCCGGACGCGGACCCGCCCCGACGCTCCGGCACGCGCTCCCCGGATCCGTTTGCACAGGCCCGAGCGCGGGCGCAACCGTCGTGTGCGAGCCGCCGCCGGTCGCTACTGTCATGACGTGGCTCAGATACCTTTCGGCAAGGCTCAGAACGGCAAGGACGCACGGCGAGCGGGTCGCGGACGCGCACCCCGGGAGGCGTCGGCGCCTCCCGAGACGGCCGCTCCGGCGCCCGCCGCCGCCCCCGAGGCGACTCCTGCTCCCCCCGCGGCCGACAGTGCTCCGGCCGCCCCGGTGACCGCGGACGCACCCCACGCGTCGCCGGCGACCGCGACGACCGGGAGCGGCTACCGCGTCCGGGCCGAGCGCCTGCCGATCATCGACCCGCAGCCCCGGCTCGAGGACGACCGCTGGCCCGCGAAGGCGTTCGTCGGCGAGGTCGTCCCCTTCGCTGCCACGGCCTTCCGCGAGGGGCACGACCTCATCGGCGTCGACCTCCTGCTGCGCTCGCCGTCCGGGGCCGAGTCGGAGCACCGCATGTCGCTCCTCGCGACCGGCACCGACCGCTACGGGCGCCTCGTGGCCCTCGACGAGGAGGGCGACTGGAGCTACCGCATCCGCGCCTACGCCGACGACTGGGCGACCTGGCTCCACACGGCCGAGGTCAAGATCCCGGCCGGCCTGGACATCGACGTCACCTTCGCCATCGGCGAGGGCCTGCTGCGCAGCGGCGCCGACGACTCCTCGCGGCCCGAGGGCGAGCGCAGCCTGCTCTCCGACACCGCCGCCCGCGTCGGCGACACCACGCTGAGCGCCGAGGAGCGCCTCGCCGCGGCGACCGATCCCGCCGTCCACGGCGCGCTCGACGCCCGCCCGGTGATGAGCCTCACCAGCGTCTCGGAGCCGCGCACCGTCCACGTCGAGCGCACCCGCGCCGGCGTCGGCGCCTGGTACGAGTTCTTCCCCCGCTCCGAGGGCGCCGTGCGCCACGAGGACGGGACCGTGACCAGCGGATCCTTCCGCACCGCGATAGACCGCCTCCCCGCCGTGGCGGCGATGGGCTTCGACGTGCTCTACCTGCCGCCGATCCACCCCATCGGCCGCTCCTTCCGCAAGGGCCCGAACAACACGCTCGACGCCGGCGAGAACGATCCCGGCTCGCCGTGGGCGATCGGCTCGGCCGAGGGCGGCCACGACGCGATCCACCCGGACCTCGGCACCGAGGACGACTTCCGCGCCTTCCACGCCGCGGTCGAGGCCGCGGGCCTCGAGCTCGCCCTCGACTTCGCCCTGCAGGCCTCGCCCGACCATCCCTGGGTCACCAGCCACCCCGAGTGGTTCACGACGCTCCCCGACGGCTCGATCGCCTACGCCGAGAACCCGCCGAAGAAGTACCAGGACATCTACCCGATCAACTTCGACAACGACCCCGAGGGCATCCGTCAGGAGTCGCTGCGGGTCCTGCGGCACTGGATCGACCTGGGCGTGCGGATCTTCCGCGTCGACAACCCCCACACGAAGCCGCTCGACTTCTGGGAGTGGATCATCCACGAGGTCAACGCCGAGCACCCCGAGGTCGTCTTCCTCGCGGAGGCGTTCACCCGCCCCGCGATCATGCGCGCGCTCGGCAAGGTCGGCTTCCAGCAGTCGTACTCGTACTTCACCTGGCGCAACACCAAGGAGGAGCTCGGCGAGTTCTTCACGAGCATCTCCCACGAGACGGCCGACTACATGCGGCCGAACCTCTTCGTGAACACTCCGGACATCCTCACCGAGTACCTCCAGTACGGCGGCCGCTCGGCGTACAAGGTGCGGGCGGCCCTGGCCGCGACCGCGTCGCCGCTGTGGGGGGTCTACGCCGGCTACGAACTGGTCGAGAACGTCGCTCGCCCCGGCGCCGAGGAGAACATCGACAACGAGAAGTACGAGTACAAGACGCGCGACTGGGCCGGCGCCGAGGAGTCGGGCCGCTCGCTGGCGCCGTACATCACGCGCCTCAACGAGATCCGGCGCTCGCACCCCGCGCTCGGGCAGCTGCGGAACCTGCACGTGCACGGCAGCGACGACGACGCGATCCTCGTCTACTCCAAGCACCTGCAGGCCGCGTTCACGGGCACCGGGACCGACGACACGATCATCGTCGTCGTCAACACCGACCCGCACTCGGCCCGCGAGACCACGGTCCACCTCGACCTGCCCGCGATCGGGCTCGACTGGAGCGCGACCTTCGAGGTCGAGGACCTGATCACCGGCGCCGTCTGGACCTGGGGCAGCGACGACTACGTGCGGCTCGACTCGTTCGTCGAGCCCGTGCACATCCTGAGCGTGAAGGCGGACGAGCGATGAGCGGAACCACCCCCGAGGGCACGAGCCCGGCCGAGGAGGCGGGCCTCGGCGCGCACGTCGAGACGGTCCCCACGACGGGCACCAGCTCGGCGACCACCTCCGGCCACGGCGCGCACGTCGCCGACGCGGCGCCCGACGCTTCCCAGCACCCCGGAGCGGACGGCGAGAACGCGCGCAGCTACGCGGTCGAGACGGTCCCGGAGGCGCCTCAGCCGGTCGCGGCCGACGACGCCGTGACCGTCGAGCCCGACGCCGACGACGCGGAGTCCGCTCCGGTCGGCAGCGGGGCCGAGGGCGACCTGCCCGACGACACGGACGCCGCCGATTCCGTCGCAGCGGACAGCGCCGGCCCCGCCGAGACGACCGCGGACCCCGCATCCGCTTCGGGCCCCGTCGACGGCACCGCGGCGATCGCGCTGCCCGACATCCCCGAGTGGGTGCTGCAGCAGCTCGCCACCGGCAGCAACGCGCTCCCCCACGACGTCCTGGGCCAGCACCTCGTCGCGGCCCCCGGCGTCTCCGACCCGGTGATGGTCGTCCGCGTGCGCCGCCCGCTCGCCGAGAAGGTCGCCGTGGTGCTCGCCACCGGCGCCCGCGTCGAGCTCAGCCACCTCAGCGACGGGATCTGGCAGGGCTTCCACGTCCTCGGTCCGCAGGCGTACACCGTCGAGGCCCGCTACGGCGGCGGCGGCGAGTGGACCGCGGAGGACCCCTACCGCTTCTCGAAGACGGTCGGTGATTTCGACCTCTACCTCATCGGCGAGGGCCGCCACGAGCGCCTCTGGGAGGCGCTCGGCGCCCGTCACCGCGAGCACGAGGGGGTCTGGGGCACGAGCTTCGCCGTCTGGGCCCCGCACGCCCAGGCCGCTCGGGTCGTCGGCGACTTCAACGACTGGAACGGCGAGGGCCACTCCCTCCGCAACCTCGGGACGACCGGGGTCTGGGAGATCTTCGTCCCGGGCGTCGAGCCCGGAGCCTCCTACAAGTTCGACCTGCTCTCGCGTGACGGCCACTGGGTCCGCAAGGCCGACCCGATGGCCCGCGCCACGGAGGTGCCGCCCGCGACGGCGTCCAAGGTCCCCGTCTCGCACCACCAGTGGGGCGACTCCGGCTGGATGGAGAAGCGAGCCTCGGTCGATCCGCACACGCAGCCGCTCAGCGTCTACGAGATGCACCTCGGCTCCTGGCGTCCGGGACTGGGCTACCGCGACCTCGCGGACCCGCTGATCGAGTACGTCACCGAGCTCGGCTTCACGCACGTGGAGTTCATGCCGCTCGCCGAGCACCCGTTCGGCGGCTCCTGGGGCTACCAGGTCACCGGCTACTACGCCGCCTCGAGCCGCTTCGGCACGGCCGACGACCTCAAGTACCTGATCGACCGTCTGCACCAGGCCGGCATCGGCGTCATCGTCGACTGGGTGCCGGGGCACTTCCCCAAGGACGACTTCGCCCTCGCCCGCTTCGACGGCGAGCCGCTCTACGAGCACCCGGACTGGCGCCGCGGCGAGCAGATGGACTGGGGCACCTACGTCTTCGACTTCGGGCACACCCAGGTGCGCAACTTCCTCGTCGCTAACGCCCTGTTCTGGCTCGAGGAGTTCCACGTCGACGCCCTGCGCGTGGACGCCGTCGCCTCGATGCTCTACCTCGACTACTCCCGCAAGGAGGGCGAGTGGCTGCCGAACCAGTACGGCGGACGCGAGCACCTCGAGGCGATCAGCTTCCTCCAGGAGGTCAACGCCACGGCCTACAAGCTGCACCCCGGCATCATGATGATCGCCGAGGAGTCGACGAGCTGGCCCGGCGTCACCCAGCCCACCAGCTCCGGCGGCCTCGGCTTCGGGCTCAAGTGGAACATGGGCTGGATGCACGACTCGCTCGACTACATGGCGAACGATCCGCTGTGGCGCCAGTACCACCTGGGCGAGATCACCTTCTCGTTCGTCTACGCCTTCAGCGAGAAGTTCGTCCTGCCGATCAGCCACGACGAGGTCGTGCACGGCAAGGGCTCGCTGATCCAGAAGATGCCGGGCGACCACTGGCAGCAGCTCGCGAACGTGCGCGCCTACCTCGCCTTCATGTGGGCCCATCCCGGCAAGCAGCTGCTCTTCATGGGCCAGGAGTTCGGCCAGTACTCCGAGTGGAGCGAGGAGCGGGGTCTGGACTGGTGGATCCTCGATCAGCCGAGCCACCGCGGTCTCTGGAGCCTCGTCGGTCAGCTGAACCGCGTGTACCGCGACTCGCCGTCGCTCTGGGAGCTCGACCACGAGCAGTCGGGCTTCGAGTGGATCGACGGCGGCGCGGCGGCGGCCAACGTCGTCTCGTTCCTGCGCAAGGACAGCGAGGGTCGCCCGATCGCCGTGATCGCCAACTTCTCGGGTTCGCCCGTGCACGGCTACCGCGTGAGCCTGCCCACGGCCGGCCGCTGGGAGGAGCTCGTCAACACGGACGCCGAGATCTACGGCGGCAGCGGAGTCGGGAACTTCGGAGCGGTCGAGGCTCGCGAGGAGCCGTGGGCCGGCCGCCCGGCTTCCGCCGAGCTGGTCCTGCCCCCGCTGGCCGTGCTCTACCTGCGACCCGCCGACTGATCGGTCCCCGCACGGAAGAGGCCGCCCGCCGCGACGATCGTCGCGAGCGGGCGGCCTCTCGGCGTTCCGGCCGGCGTCAGTAGAGCAGGCCGGTGAGCCGGGCCCGAGCCTTGTTGACGCGCGGGTCGGTCTGGCCGACGATCTCGAAAAGCTCCAGGAGACGAGCGCGGACGGCGGCCTTCCCCTCGGCGTCGAGGCGCGGGAACATCGAGAGCAGTCGGTCGAAGGCGTCCTCGACGTGGCCGCCCGAGACGTCCAGGTCGGCGACGGCGAGCTGCGCGTCGAGGTTCGACGGCTCGGCCGCGGCGGTCGAGCGGATGTCGTCGAGCGTGCGGCCCTGGAGGCGGGCCAGCAGCCGCACCTGAGCGAGACCGGCGACCGCGAGGTCGTCGCGCGGGTTCTGCGCGATGGCGGTCTCGTACTCGGTGATCGCCGCGGCGTAGTCGCCCCGGTCGATCGCGTCGTAGGCCTCCTGGTGGTGCGGCGGCAGCGGCTCGGGCTCGGGCTCCGCGCCCTCGGCGGGAGCGGCTCCCTCCACCGGCACCGTGCCCGTCACACCGTTCTGAGCGGCGAGCTGGAGGACCTGCTCGAGCAGGTCGCGCAGCTGCTCCTCGGCGACGAGGCCGCTGAACAGGGGCACCGGGCGGCCGCCGATGATCGCGGCGACCGTCGGCACGGACTGCACCTGGAACGCCTGCGCCAGCTGCGGGCTCGACTCCACATCGACCCCGACGAGCACGAACGCGCCGGTGTACGAGACGACGACCTTCTCGAGCAGCGCGGTCATGCTCTGGCTCTGGTCCGACCAGGCGCCGCGCAGGTCGACGATCACCGGCACGCGCGACGAGAGCTGGACCACCTGGTCGAACTCGGCGTCGCCGGCGGTCAGCAGCAGCGGATTCGCGCCGGGCGCGCCTCCGGGAGCGGCGGGCGCGGCCGGGGCGCCGGCGGAGGCGGCGGGCGGGGTGCGGCGGTTCACCAGCGACGAGAGGTCGACGGCGCCGCGGAGGTTTCCGGGCAGGGGCGGGACGGTGCTCACGGCAGCTGCACCACCGAGACGAGTCCCTGGCTCCATCCGAGCATCACGATCTTCTCCTCCGATCCGACGGGCGGTACGTAGAACAGCAGTTGGTATCCGTAGGTGGTCTCGATGCCGGTCGTCGACTTGTCCGTGCCCAGCAGGGTCTGCGAGGCGCCGGAGGTCGAGACGGTCGAGCCCTCGGCAGTGGGGCGGACGGTCGACGTCTCGGCGATGCTCGCCGCGACGAGGGCCCCCGAGTCGTTCGTCGCGAGCGCGATCGTCGGCGACGTGCCGGCGGCGTTCGAGAACTCGATCGAGGCGGTGTCCGGCAGCGCCTCGCGGTCGGCGTTCTTCTTGTCGACGCCGACCTGCCCCCGGAGGGTGTCGCCGTCGGCCGCGAAGAGCTCGGCGTACTGGCTCGAGTCGCCGTTGGCGAGCACGTCCGCGTACGCGGAGCCGACGGTCTGCGGGGCGAGCTTCATCAGGCGCGAGTCCGGCGCCACGATCGACGTGCCGACGGTGACGGGCGCGACGTCGGGGATGCGCGCGTTGGCCTCGAGCGAGATGGCGTAGTCGACCTTGTAGTCGACGCGCGGGCTCGCCTGGCTCATCATCAGCGCGATCGGGGCCTGGGTGGTGTCCGTCGAGTTCTGCACGACGGCGGTGACGAGGCGCGGCCACGACTCCGTGTCCTGCGGGAGCACCAGGCTCACCGGGGAGGCCGGGATCCTGGCCGAGCGCTTCCAGGGCGAGGCGCTCACCGAGCGCACCACGAACTACGACGTCGTCGCCAAGGGCGGGACGATCGACCCGCCGCAG
>NZ_PSVX01000053.1:0-26951 GCF_002932695.1 Rathayibacter sp. AY1D2
TCGTCCTCTCCGCCGAACGACAGGACTAGCGCACCGCTCGGGAGCGGCTCGGCCGGAGCGGCGACGGGCTTCTCGGCGGCCGGGGCGGGCTCGGGCTCGGCCGGGGCGGGAGCCTCGGCGTCGCTCTCGGCGTCCACCGATGGGGTCGCCTCGTCAGTGGCCTCGGTCTCGGCGGCCTGGACCTCGGGGGCCTCCTCGGCGGGAGCCTCGGGCTCGGACGCCGACGCGGCTCCGGAGCCGTCTCCGATGCGCACCAGCTCGGCGCCGACCTCGACGGTCTCGTCCTCCTGGACGAGGATCTCCTCGATCACTCCCGCGACGGGCGACGGGATCTCGGTGTCGACCTTGTCGGTCGAGACCTCGAGCAGGGGCTCGTCCACCTCGACGCGGTCCCCGACGTTCTTCAGCCAGCGGGTGACCGTTCCTTCCGTGACACTCTCTCCGAGTGCCGGGAGGCTGACGGATTCGCTCATGAGCCTGTCTCCTTAAGACGCTTGTGTTTCGATGTCCAGCTTACTGATGCGGAAGCGGCGGGTCGCCGCACCGCAGTGGTTCTACAGGGCGTGCAGCGGCTTCCCGGCCAGAGCGAGGTGCGCCTCGCCGAGCGCCTCGTTCTGAGTGGGGTGCGCGTGCACGAGGGGCGCGACGTCCTCGGGGTGCGCCTCCCAGTTCACGATGAGCTGAGCCTCGCCGATCAGCTCGCCGACGCGGGCTCCGACCATGTGCACGCCGACGACGGGGCCGTCGACCAGGCGCACGACCTTCACGGAGCCGGTGGTCCCGATGATCGTGCTCCGGGCGTTGCCGCCGAGGCCGTAGTCGTACACGGCGACGCGCTCGGCGCCGTACTCGGCGATCGCGCGGGCCTCGCCGAGGCCGACGGAGGCCACTTCGGGGTCGCTGTAGGTCACCTTCGGGACGTTGACGTCCCTGACGACCTGCGGCCCCAGACCGGCGATCTCCTCTGCGACGAAGATCCCCTGCTGGAAGCTCCGGTGCGCGAGCTGGAGCCCCGGCACGATGTCGCCCACGGCGTACACGCCGGGGACGGAGGTCTGCAGGCGCTCGTCGGTCAGCACGTAGCCGCGGTCGAGGCGGACCCCGGCCTCCTCGAGGCCGATGCCCGCGGTCACCGGGCCGCGGCCGACGGCGACCAGCAGGATCTCGCCCTCCACCGTTGCGCCGCTCTCGAGCGACACGGAGACGCCGCCCTCGCTCTGCGAGACCGACGCGACGCGGGATCCCAGCTGGAAGGCGATGCCCCGCTTGCGGAAGGCGCGCTCCAGCTGCTTGCTGACGCTCTCGTCCTCGTTGGGGACGAGGTGGGGGAGGGCCTCGACGATCGTGACCTCGGCGCCGAACGAGCGCCAGACGCTCGCGAACTCGACGCCGATCACTCCGCCGCCCAGGACGACGACGCTCGCGGGCACGTGGTCGAGCTCGAGAGCCTGGTCGCTCGTCAGGATGCGGCCGCCGATCTCGATCCCGGGGAGGGTGCGGGAGGCGGACCCGGTGGCGACGACGACCGACGCGCCGTGGAGCACGTGCTCACCGACCGTCACGGTGCCCGGCGCGGTGAGGCGGCCCTCGCCCGTGACGACCGTGATGCCGCGCGAGGACACGAGGCTCTGGAGCCCCTTGTACTTGCCGGCGACGACGCCCTCGCGGTAGCGCGTGACGCCCGCCATGTCGATCCCGGTGAAGCTCGAGAGCACGCCGTACTTCTCTCCCTCGCGGGCGCCGTCCGCCAGCTCGGCGGCGTGTAGCAGGGCCTTGGTGGGCACGCACCCGCGGTGCAGGCAGGTGCCGCCGAGCTTGTCGCGCTCCACGAGCGCGACGCTCATCCCGAGCTGCGTCGCCCGGAGGGCCGCCGCGTACCCGCCGCTGCCACCTCCGAGCACGACCAGGTCGTAGCGCTCTTCCGACACCCAGTGACTCCCTCGCGACGTGCGGTCCCGCTTCCCGGCCGACCGGCTCCGGCGCTGAGCGCCGAGCGGATTGGGAGGGGGGACGAGGCGGGATCTCCCGCCCCGTCGACCCTACTACGCGCTCGCGAAGCCCTCGGCCAGGGCGATCAGCGCGCGCACCGAGACCCCCGTGGCGCCGGCTCCGGTGAAGCCGTAGCCGCCGCCTCCGTTGCTCGAGGGGCCGGCGATGTCGAGGTGCGCCCACGGGATCGTGGTCGCGTCCTCGCCCTCGCCGCGCTTCCCGACGAACTCGCGGAGGAAGTGGCCGGCGAGGAGCATGCCGCCGGCGGTGTTGCCCGGCTTGACGTTCGCGATGTCGGCGACGTCCGAGTTGAGCAGCGGTCGCAGCTCCGCGGGGAGGGGCATCTGCCAGAAGGGCTCTCCCGCCGCGCGGGCGGCGTCGAGGACGCGGGAGACCAGCTCGTCGTCGCCCAGAGCGCCGACGGTCCGGTTGCCGAGGGCGACCACGGAGGCGCCGGTCAGCGTCGCGACGTCGATGATCGCATCGGGCTGCTCCTCGCTGGCGGCGACGAGGCCGTCGGCGAGCACCAGTCGGCCCTCGGCGTCGGTGTTCAGCACCTCCACCGTGGTCCCGCCGCGCACGGTCAGCACGTCGTCCGGGCGGATCGCGGTCCCGGAGGGGAGGTTCTCGGCGATGCAGAGCCAGGCGGTCGCGCGGAGCGGGAGGCCGAGCTCCGCGATGGCGCGCACGACGGCGTACACGGTCGCCGCGCCCGCCATGTCGGTCTTCATCCCGATCATCGAGGCCGGCGGCTTGAGCGAGAGTCCGCCGCTGTCGAAGGTGATGCCCTTGCCGACCAGGGCGAGGTGGGTGCTCGCGCCCTCGGGCGCGTAGGCGACCTTCACGAGGCGGGGCGGGCGGGAGGAGCCGCTGCCGACTCCGAGGATGCCGCCGAACCCCTCCTCCGCGAGGGCCTCCTCGTCCCAGACGGTGACCTCGAGGGGCAGTCCCTCTGCGCCGGTCTGCACGGCCTCGGCCAGCGTCTGCGGGTAGAGGTGCGACGGGGGAGTGTTGACGAGGTCCTTCACCGTGCCGACCGCGCGGCCGAGCACGAGCGCCCGGTCCAGGACGGCGGGGTCGGCCGACTCGCCGGCGCCCAGCAGGACGACGTGCTCGACGGGCGCCTTCGCCGCGGCGGCGGTGCTGCCGCGGAAGGCGGTGAAGGAGTAGGAGCCGAGCGCGGCGCCCTCGGCGACCGCGGCGAGCGTGCCGTCGGAGCCGGCGGGGAGGGAGAGGGCCACGGAGGCGGACCCCGCGAGCAGGCGGACGGCGGCGCCCGCGGCGTTCCGCAGCGCGGTGTCGTCGGGCTCCGCCGAGCCGAGGCCGACGAGGACGATCACTCCGGCACGGACCGAGGACGGCACGCGCACGAGCGTCTCGGCGGCGCCGGTCGCGCCGAGCGCGCTCAGCGCGGGGGCCAGCTCCTCGAAGCCCTCCGCGCCGACGAGCCGGGGACCGTCGGGTCCCGGGGCGACGCCGAGGACGAGGGCGTCGGTGTCGATGTCGGAGGCGGGAACGGTCGAGTACTCGAGAGAGGAGAGGGGCATGGCGGCAATGCTAGGCGCTGTTCGCTGAGGGCTCAGCGGACCCGGACGGGGCGCCGGGACCCCCGTTTAGACTGGACGCATGCTGGATCCGGAAGACCTGTTCGAGATCGAGGGCGACCTCTCCGAGATCCCGCGCGGGCTGCACCTCGTCGCGGGCCTGACCGGCTCGGCCGACGCCGGGGGAGCGGTGGGGCAGCTGGGGGAGTACCTCTTCGAGACCCTCGAGCACCGCGGGGTCGCGGTCTTCGACCAGGATCAGCTGCTCGACTACCGGGCCCGCCGCCCCATCATCACGTTCGACCAGGACCACCTGACGGACTACCGTCCTGCGATGCTCCGGCTCTCGCTCGCGCACGACGAGCTGCACCAGCCGTTCCTCCTGCTCACCGGCTTCGAGCCCGACTTCCAGTGGGAGCGGTTCACCCGCGCGGTGGTCTCCCTCCTCGAGCGGCTCGACGTCGCCTCGACCACGTGGGTCCAGGCGATCCCGATGCCCGTGCCGCACACCCGGCCCGTCGGCGTCACCGTGAGCGGCAACCGCGAGGACCTGATCGAGGCGATGTCGGTCTGGAAGCCGCACACGCAGGTGCCCTCGAACGTCCTCCACCTGCTCGAGCTGCGCCTATACGAGCGCGGTCTGACCGTGGTCGGCTTCGCGCTGCTCATCCCCCACTACCTGTCGGACACCGAGTACCCGCAGGCGGCGGTCGCGGCGCTCGAGAGCATCTCGGCGTCGACCGGCCTCATCTTCCCGACGGACCGCCTGCGCGAGAGCGGGCGGGAGTTCCTCGGCAAGGTCGACGAGCAGGTCGGCGGCAACGACGAGCTGCAGAAGCTGGTCTCGGCCCTCGAGGCGCGGCACGACACCTACATGGAGGGGACGAGCCTCCGCTCGCCGCTCACCGACGAGGACGGCTTCGTGCCCAGCGCCGACGCGATCGCCGCCGAGCTCGAGAAGTTCCTCGCGATCCGCCGCCCGGGCGAGGAGCCCACCGCCTCCTGAGCGGCCGTAGGATCGGACGAGTGCGTGATCGTCGAGCCTGGTTCGTCTTCGGTGCCGGAGCGTTCGCCTACCTCGTCGCGGTCCTGGACCGCACGACGCTGGGCGTCGCAGGAGTGGACGCCGCGGAGCGGTTCGGGGTGGCCGCCGCCGTCCTCTCGTCGCTCGCCGTCGTCCAGCTGATCGTCTACGCCGGGATGCAGATCCCGGTCGGGATCCTCATCGACCGGTTCGGCCCGCGGACCCTGATCCTCTGGGGCACGGCCCTGATGATGGCGGGCCAGGTCGTGGTCGCGATCGCGCCGGGCATCGGCGTCGCGATCGTCGGGCGGATCCTGCTAGGAGCCGGGGACGCCGCGATCTTCACCTCCGTGATCCGCCTCACGGTGACCTGGTTCAGCGGACCGATCGTGCCGCAGCTCTCGCAGTGGATCGGCAACATCGGCCAGGTGGGCCAGATCCTCTCCGCACTCCCGTTCGCGGCGGTCCTCCACACGTTCGGCTGGGAGCCCGCGTTCCTCAGTGCCGCCGGCCTCGGGGCCGTGTCCTTCCTCGGCGTGCTCCTCCTGGTCGCCGACGTCCCGCCGCGCACCGAGCCGATCACGGTGGTGCCTCCGACGCTCCGGGCGACGATCGCGCAGCTCGGAGTGAGCCTGCGCCGGCCGGGGACGCAGCTCGGCTTCTGGTCGCACTTCGTCACGCAGTCCTCCGGCACGGTGTTCACGCTGCTCTGGGGCTACCCCTTCCTCGTCTACGCGATCGGCCTGCCGCCGACCGTCGCCGCGCCGACCCTCACGATCGTCGTGATCGCGGGGATCGTCGTCGGGCCGGTGCTCGGCGTCCTGACCGCCCGCCACCCCATGCGCCGCAGCAACCTCGTGCTCGGGATCGTCTCGGCGATGGCGGTCGCCTGGACCGTCGTGCTGCTCTGGCCCGGCGTCCCGCCGTACTGGCTCGTGGTGCTGCTCCTGATCGTCGTCGGAGCGGGCGGCCCCGGCTCCATGATCGGGTTCGACTTCGCCCGCACGTTCAACCCCTCGCGGAGCCTCGGCGCGGCGAACGGAGTCGTCAACGTGGGCGGGTTCCTGGCCAGCTTCACGATGATGTTCGCGATCGGCCTGATCCTCGACGCACTGGCCGGTCCCGGCGCCTCCTCGGAGCAGACCTACTCGCTCGAGCACTTCCGCCTTGCGTGGTGCGTGCAGTACGTGGTGGTCGGCGCCGGAGTCGTCGGACTCGTCGTCGCGCGCCGCCGGACCCGCCGCCGCCTGGCCGAGGACGAGGGAATAACCGTGGCCCCTCTCTGGGTTGCACTGAGTGACCGGATGCGCCGCGGCCGCGCGGGGCGCTGACGGTCGTCCCCGTCGATCCGCCCTTCTGCAGACGCGATGTCCCAGCGGAACGGCCTGGATCCCGCCGGATCGAGCCCCACTCGCACCGCACCGCACGGCTGCACTACTCAGACGTGCAATAATTGTCAATAGGACCCGTTCGGGTCGAGGAGCACCAGGCCCACGTCGGGCGTGCGACGTCCTCGACTTGACATGGGTCCTCGTAATGCCCACCGACGGACGACGCCCTCCCGCGCCGCCCGCCCCCGGGACGCAACGGATGGAGAGGTGCCGCCATGGCCACCAGAGCTACCAAGACCGCAACGCTCGACGCCGTCGACGACGACGTGACGACGACCACCAAGAAGCCCGCGACGCGCAAGCCCGCGGCGAAGACCACGGCGGCCAAGACCACCGCGGCCAAGACGACCCGCTCGCGCGCCACGACCAAGGCCGCCGCTCCCGCCGACACCGAGGAGGAGTCGACCGACGCCGTCGAGCCCGACGAGGGAGCGGAGGAGGAGGAGACCGAGGTCGTCGCCGAGGACACCGAGACCGACACGAAGGACGACGCGGAGACGCCGGAGGCCCCGGCCGCCGCCGCCGTCGCCGCTCCGGCCGAGCCGCTCCCGAGCGGTGCGCTAGTCCTGTCGTTCGGCGGAGAGGACGACGAGGTCCCGGTCTACTCGACCGCGATCACCGGTGCCACCGCCGACCCGGTCAAGGACTACCTGAAGCAGATCGGCAAGGTCGCGCTACTGAACGCGGCCGAGGAGGTCGAACTCGCGATGCGCATCGAGGCCGGCCTGTTCGCCGAGGACAAGCTCGCCAACTCGACCGACCTCAGCCCGGAGCTCGTCCGCGAGTTGCGCTGGGTCGCGAAGGACGGCCAGCGCGCGAAGAGCCACCTGCTCGGAGCGAACCTCCGGCTCGTCGTCAGCCTCGCGAAGCGCTACACCGGTCGCGGGATGCAGTTCCTCGACCTCATCCAGGAGGGCAACCTGGGCCTCATCCGTGCGGTCGAGAAGTTCGACTACACCAAGGGCTTCAAGTTCTCGACCTACGCCACGTGGTGGATCCGCCAGGCGATCACCCGCGCGATGGCCGACCAGGCCCGCACCATCCGCATCCCGGTGCACATGGTCGAGGTCATCAACAAGCTGGCCCGCGTGCAGCGCCAGATGCTCCAGGACCTGGGCCGCGAGCCCACGCCCGAGGAGCTCTCGCGCGAGCTCGACATGACCCCCGAGAAGGTCATCGAGGTGCAGAAGTACGGGCGCGAGCCGATCTCGCTGCACACGCCCCTGGGCGAGGACGGCGACAGCGAGTTCGGCGACCTCATCGAGGACACCGAGGCGGTCGTCCCGGCCGACGCCGTGGGCTTCACCATGCTGCAGAAGCAGCTGGAGTCGCTGCTCGACTCGCTCTCGGAGCGCGAGGCCGGCGTGATCCGCATGCGCTTCGGCCTCGGCGACGGCATGCCGAAGACGCTCGACCAGATCGGCGACACCTTCGGCGTGACGCGCGAGCGCATCCGCCAGATCGAGTCCAAGACGATGGCCAAGCTCCGCCACCCGTCCCGCTCGCAGTCGCTCCGCGACTACCTCGAGTAGGCCGGTGATCCGCTACGCGCCGGCGGTCCTCCTCGGGAGGGCCGCCCGGTTCGCCGCGCGGGTCCGGAAGCCCGGCGGGGGATCCGCCGTGCCCGGACTCGTGGTGAACCGCGTCGCGCCCGGATTCCTGCCCGCGATGCTCGACGGCTTCCGGGACGGCCTCGTGGTCGTCACGGGATCGGCGGGCAAGTCGACCACGACCAAGATGCTGGTCGCGGTGCTCCGCGCGCACGGGCTCCGGGTCTTCACCAACCCCTCGACGGCCAACATCGCCCAGGGGCTGACCTCCGCGCTCCTGGAGAGGGCGGACCTCCGCGGGCGGATCGACGCGGACATCGCCGTCCTCGAGATGGACGAGGGTCACGGCGCGCGCCTCGCGCCCCGGATGCGCCCCCGCGTCGTCCTGCTGACGAACGTGGTGGTCGACCAGATCGACCGCTTCTTCGATCCGGCCATGGTCGCCCGGATGCTCGGCACCATCGCCTCCCGCGCGACCGGTCCCGTCGTGCTGAACGCCGACGATCGCCACGTCGCCGATGTCGCGACCTCCCTCCCCGACGAGCGGATCCGCTGGTACGGCGTCTCCTCCTCCGTCCGCGACTCCGCGTCCGGCGGTCTCGGCTACGCCGCGGAGGCGGAGGCCGGGACCGACCGTGCCACCACCGTCGTCGAGAGCACGACGGGAGCGGCCGCGCGCATCGTCAGCGACGGCGACCCGCTCGAGGTCCGGCTCCCCGCACGGGGCGTCCACTACGCGGTCGACGCCGCGGCGGCCGTCTCCACGGCCCGCGCCGTGCTCGCCGAGCGCTTCGACCCGGCCCTCGCCGCCTCCGCGCTCTCGAGCATCGACCCCGTCTTCGGGCGGGGCGAGATC
Source organism: Rathayibacter sp. AY1D2 (assembly GCF_002932695.1). Classification (NCBI taxonomy): domain Bacteria; kingdom Bacillati; phylum Actinomycetota; class Actinomycetes; order Micrococcales; family Microbacteriaceae; genus Rathayibacter; species Rathayibacter sp. AY1D2. Next base: position 8,355 of record NZ_PSVX01000053.1, read on the forward strand.
GTCACCGTGCGCGGCCACGAGGTCGAGTTCGTCCTGGTCCAGAACCCGGCGAGCTACCGCCTGAACATCGCGGAGATCCCCGGGGGGACCGAGCAGATCATGCTCGCGATCGGCTCCGACGTCCGAGACCCCTCCTACTTCTGGCCCGTGGACACCTCCGTGCTCGGGCACGTCCGGGTCGTCTCGGGGTCGAAGGCGCACGAGGCGGCGCTGCACCTGCGCTACGACGGCGTGCGCGTCGACTCCGTCGACGAGGACCTGGGTCGCGCGCTCGACGCGTTCCTCGCTCTGCCGACCCCCGCCTCCGGCCGGAAGACCATCGTCTTCTCGGCGGATTCGATGCGCCGCACCCGTGCGCACCTGCAGCTCGTCACCAACCGCGAGGAGACCGCGTGACCACCCTCCGCATCGCCGTGCTCGCTCCCGACGTCCTGGACAGCAACGGCGACGCGGCGAACGCCCGGGTCCTCGCGGCTCGGGCGCGCTGGTCGGGCGTCGAGGCGGAGGTGGTGCCGCTGGTGACCGCCTCCGACGCCGAGGTCCGTCCGGACGTCCTGGTCGCCGGGACGGGAGCGGACGAGGACCTCCCGGGCGTCCTGGCACTCCTCCACGAGATCGCGCCGACGCTGCGGGCCTGGGTCGACCAGGGCACCCAGGTGGTCGCGGTCGGAGCCGGCTGGGAGATGCTGGCCGGTTCGATCAGCACGGCCGCGGGCGGCGCCCGGGGGATCGGGCTGTTCCCCGGAGACTCGGTCACGGGCGAGCGGGCGACCGACGACCTCCTCGTCGAGACGCCGGGCGGCGTCCTCGTCGGATTCGAGAACCACGAGCGCCGGATGACCGGGATCGCACCCGAGGACGCGCTCGGCCGAGTGCTGCACGGCACCGGCGACGGCGCCGGCCACGAGGGCTACGCGGAGGGAGGCCTTCTGGGCACGCACCTGCACGGCCCCGTCCTCGCGAAGAACCCCTCGCTCGCGGACGCGATCCTGCGGCGCGCCCTCGGCGACGCCTACTCCCCGTCGGACGAGCGTCTCCGCCTGGTCGATGAAACGGCACGAGCCGCTCGCGATGTGATCGCGAAGCGGCTCGGTGTCGGTCGGTAGGGCGCTGACGCGCCGTCCGGGCTGATCGGGGACGCGCTAGGGGCGCTGCTCCTCGAAGAGTCGGGCGGACTCGTCGTGCCAGCTCTGGGCGATGCTGGAGAGCTTCTCCTGGTACTTCTTCCCGTGGTGCGCGCAGAACAGCAGTTCTCCGTTGTTCACGACCACTCGGATGTACGCCTGCGCACCGCAGCTGTCGCAGCGGTCGGCGGCGGAGAGCTGGTGGGCACCGGCGAGCTCGTCCACGCCGTTCTGGGTTGCTGTGGTCGACATGACTTGGCCTCCTGCACTCGTTCTTCGATCTCTGCTTAGTGGAACCCATCCAAGCACGCGATTCTTTCCGCACGGAGTCGATCGGTCGGCATTTCGCTCTGCGCGTAGGGGCCCTGCGCCGAGCGGCCATCGTGCTGTCGCCGGGTGCCGCGCCACCGCGGCCGGAGCGGTTCCCGAAAGTAGACTGGGCGGATGGCCTCCACCGACTACAACGCCCGCCACCTCTCCGTCCTCGAGGGTCTCGAGGCGGTCCGGAAGCGGCCCGGCATGTACATCGGATCGACCGACTCGCGCGGCCTCATGCACTGCCTCTGGGAGGTCATCGACAACTCCGTCGACGAGGCGCTGGCCGGGCACGGGACCGAGATCAGCGTGCTCCTGCACGCCGACGGCAGCGTCGAGGTGCGCGACCGCGCGCGCGGGATCCCGGTCGACATCGAGCCGAAGACGGGGCTCTCCGGAGTCGAGGTCGTGTTCACGAAGCTGCACGCGGGCGGCAAGTTCGGCTCGGGGTCCTACGCGGCGTCCGGCGGTCTGCACGGCGTCGGCGCCTCCGTGGTCAACGCGCTCTCGGAGCGCCTGGACGTCGAGGTCGACCGCAACGGCCGCACCTACCGGATGTCGTTCCACCGGGGGGAGCCCGGGCGCTTCGCCGACGCGGGCGAGCCCACCCCCGACGCTCCGTTCACGCCGTTCGAGAACGGGTCGGAGCTGACGGTCGTCGGGAAGGTCGCCAAGGGCGTCACCGGAACGCGCGTGCGGTACTGGGCCGACCGACAGATCTTCACGAAGGGCGCCTCGTTCCAGACGGACGACCTGGTGACGCGGGCCCGGCAGACCGCGTTCCTCGTCCCCGGCCTGACGATCGACATCGTCGACGACCGGGCGGACGAGCGCCGCGCCGAGATGTTCCGCTACGACGGCGGCATCTCGGAGTTCGTCGAGTTCCTCGCCCCCGACGCCCCCGTGACCGAGGTGCTGCGCCTCACCGGCTCCGGCACCTTCACCGAGACCGTGCCGGTGCTGACCCCCGGCGGCGCCATGGTGCCCACCGAGGTGGAGCGCACCTGCGAGGTCGACATCGCCCTGCGCTGGGGCACCGGCTACGAGACGGTGATGCGCAGCTTCGTGAACATCATCTCGACGCCCAAGGGCGGGACGCACCAGACCGGCTTCGAGCAGGGCCTGCTGAAGCTGCTCCGCTCCCAGGTGGAGGCGAACGCCCGCCGCCTCAAGGTCGGCTCGGACAAGCTCGAGAAGGACGACGTCCTCGCCGGGCTCAGCGCCGTGCTGACCGTGCGGCTCCCGGAGCCGCAGTTCGAAGGCCAGACGAAGGAGGTGCTGGGCACGCCCGCCGTCCGCGCGATCGTCGCCTCCACCATCGCCTCGACGCTGGGCGCGGTGTTCTCCTCGACGCGCCGCGAGGACAAGGCGCAGACCTCCCAGCTCCTCGAGAAGGTCGTCGCCGAGATGAAGTCGCGGATCTCGGCCCGCGCGCACAAGGAGACGCAGCGCCGCAAGAACGCGCTGGAGTCCTCCTCCCTTCCGGCGAAGCTGGTCGACTGCCGCAGCAGCGACGTCGAGAACAGCGAGCTCTTCATCGTCGAGGGCGACTCCGCCCTCGGTACCGCCAAGCTCGCCCGCAACAGCGAGTACCAGGCCCTGCTGCCGATCCGGGGGAAGATCCTCAACACGCAGAAGGCGAGCATCGCCGACATGCTCTCGAACGCCGAGTGCGCCTCGATGATCCAGGTGATCGGAGCCGGCTCCGGCCGCTCCTTCGACCTCTCGGCCGCCCGCTACGGGAAGATCATCCTGATGAGCGACGCCGACGTCGACGGCGCCCACATCCGCACCCTGCTGCTCACGCTCTTCTTCCGCTACATGCGGCCGCTTGTCGAGGCGGGGCGCGTCTTCGCCGCCGTGCCTCCGCTGCACCGGCTCGTGGTGATGAACGCGGGGAAGAAGCCGAACGAGACGATCTACACCTACTCCGAGAAGGAGCTGCAGAGCGTCCTCGCGGCCCTCGGCAAGGCGGGCCGCCGCTACCAGGACCCGATCCAGCGCTACAAGGGGCTCGGCGAGATGGACGCGGACCAGCTGGCCACGACGACCATGGACCGCTCCCGCCGCACCCTCCGCCGGGTGCGGGTCGCCGACGCCGAGAACGCCGGCCGGGTGTTCGAGCTGCTGATGGGCAACGACGTGGCGCCCCGCAAGGAGTTCATCGTCCGCGGGTCCGAGTCGCTGTCGCGGGACCGCATCGACGTCTGAGCCGCGGGGCTCAGAACACCTCGGGCGCCGCTCCGATCGTCGCGATCGGCGCCGCGAGGGCCACGCCGGAGCCGTCGCGCTTCATCCCGGAGTCGGGCAGCGCGGCCACCGAGCCGTCGGCCTCGAGGGCGTGCGCGGGACCGGGGCCGACCCACGCCACCCCGAGGGCGGTCTCTCCCTTGAGGAAGCGCTGCGCGCGGACTCCGCCGGTGGCCCTGCCCTTGGCGGGGAACTCCGAGAACGGCGAGACCTTCGCACTGCCGGTATCGGTCCCCGAGAGGGCCCAGCTGTCGACGGCGACCGTCGCGACGACGGCCTCGTCCCGGTCCTCGGCGGCGACGACGGCGAAGTGCACGACGTCGTCGGTCTCGGCCAGCTTGACCCCGGCCATCCCCGCGGCCGTCCTGCCCTGAGGGCGGACGGCGGACGCGGAGAAGCGCAGCAGCTGGGCCTCGCCGGTGACGAAGACCAGCTCGTCCTCCTCCGCAGACGGAGCCGCGCCCACGACGGCGTCCTTCGGCTTCAGGGCGATGAGCTCGATGTCCGGGCGGTTGGGCAGCTCGCCCGGCGCGACGCGCTTGACGACGCCCTGCTGGGTGCCGAGCGCGATCGGCCGCTCGTCGTCGAGGGCGACGAGCGCGAGCACCCGCTCGTCCTTCGCCAGGTGCGGGAGGTAGTCGCTCATGCGCACGCCCGCGCCCAGCTGCACCGAGGAGGAGGGGACGGCGGGCACGTCGACCGGCGAGAAGCGGAGGAGCCGACCGGCGCTGGTGACCGCGCCGATCTCCGTCCGACTGGTCGTGTCGAGCACGCTGAGGACGGCGTCGTGCTTCGAGCGGCGCGTGGCGCGCTCGGGGTGGGGAGCGGCCTCGGGGTCGCGGTCGACCCGCACCATGCGGCCGGTGGTGCTCAGCAGCACCCGGCAGGGCACGTCCGCGATCTCGAGCACCGCGGCGGCCTTCCGCCCGGTGGTGGCGACGGAGGGACGCGCCTCGGTGAGCAGGGTGCGCCGCGGGGTCCCGAGGCGCTGGGCGACCTCGTCGAGCTCGTCCGAGACCAGCTCGTCGATCCGTGATCGGCTGGCGAGGAGGGCCTCGAGCTCGGCGATCTCGGCGAGGAGGGTGTCGCGCTCGGTCTCGAGCTCGATGCGCGAGAACTTCGTGAGGCGGCGGAGCTGGAGCTCGAGGATGTAGTCGGCCTGCAGGGTGCTGAGGTCGAAGACCTCGATCAGCCGGGCCCGCGCCGCCGCGGTGTCGTCGCTCCCGCGGATCAGCTGGATGACCTCGTCGATGTCGAGGATCGCGATGAGCAGGCCCTCGACCAGGTGCAGCCGCTCCTGGCGCTTGCGCAGTCGGTAGCGGGTCCGCCGGGTGACGACCTGCACCCGGTGGCCGATGTAGACCTGCAGCAGCTCCTTCAGGCCGAGGGTGCGCGGGCCGCCGTCGACCAGCGCGACGTTGTTGATCGAGAACGCGTCCTCGAGGGGCGTGTAGCGGTAGAGCTGCTCGAGGACGGCCTCCGGGCTGAAGCCGGTCTTGATTCCGATGACGAGCCGGAGGCCGTTGTCCCGGTCCGTCAGGTCGGTGACGTCCGAGATGCCGCTGAGCTTCTTGTTCTGGACGCCGTCCTTGATCTTGTCGATGACCTTCTCGGCGCCGACGAGGTAGGGCAGCTCGGTGACGACCAGGCCGGACTTGCGCGCGGTGATGCTCTCGACCGAGACGCGCGCGCGGGTCTTGAAGCCGCCCCGGCCGGTCGCGTAGGCGTCGCGCACGCCGGCGAGGCCGACGATCGTGCCACCGCTCGGGAAGTCCGGTCCCGGGACGAACGACATCAGGTCGTCCAGGGACGCGTCGGGATGGGCGATCAGGTGCCGGGCCGCCCCGATCACCTCCACGAGGTTGTGGGGCGCCATGTTCGTCGCCATGCCGACGGCGATGCCGCTGGCCCCGTTGACCAGCAGGTTCGGGAACGCGGAGGGGAGGACCTCGGGCTGGTCGTGCGAGTTGTCGTAGTTCGGGACGAAGTCGACGACGTCCTCGCCGAGGTGCTCGGTCATGGCCGTGGCGGCCGGGGCGAGGCGGGCCTCGGTGTAGCGGGCCGCGGCCGGGCCGTCGTCGAGGGAGCCGAAGTTGCCGTGCCCGTCGACGAGGGCGACCCTCATCGTGAACGGCTGGGCGAGGCGGACGAGGGAGTCGTAGATCGAGGCGTCGCCGTGCGGGTGCAGCTTGCCCATCACCTCGCCGACCACGCGGGCCGACTTCACGTGGCCGTGATCGGGCCGCAGCCCCATCTCGCTCATCATGTAGAGGATCCGGCGCTGCACCGGCTTGAGGCCGTCGCGGGCGTCGGGCAGGGCCCGCGAGTAGATGACCGAGTACGCGTACTCGAGGAAGGACCCCTCCATCTCGGCCGAGACATCGACGTCCTCGATGCGCTCGGTGAGCGAGGATCCGGAGGAGGGGGCTGCAGCGTTCATGACTCGATTCGATGGCGGGCGCGGGGCGGCGGCGGGGGACTGCACCGCCCTGCGGCGCTCGACGGGACGGGCGGAGCGGAGACGGCGCCTCGCGGACGGGACCGGCCCTCCCGTTCACGCGGACGCTCCGCCGCACCGGCCCGGCGGGGACGGCGGCGCTGTGCGAAACTGGGCGCGATGACCCACATGCTACCGCCAGCCCCCGACGGGCGGCGGAGCCTCGCCGACGTCCTGCCGGGCGCCCTCGACGCGCTCCTGGGCCGCCCCGGCCTCTTCGGCTCGCCCCGCGTCGAGCGGATCGTGGTCGTCCTCGTCGACGGCCTGGGTGCCGCGAACCTCCGCCAGCGCGGGGGCCACTCGCGCACGCTCGCTCCGGCCCTCAACCGCGGCACCACGCTCGTCTCGGGCTTCCCGACGACCACCGCGGCGGCCCTGGCGAGCCTGACGACGGGCCTGCGCCCGGGCGGGCACGGGATGGTCGGCTACCGCGTGCTCGACCGCGCCTCCGACCGCCTGGTCAACCAGCTCTCCGGCTGGGACGAGGGCATGGTGCCCGAGACGTGGCAGCCCCACCCCACGGTCTTCGAGCAGGCCTCGGCCGCCGGTGTCCGGGCCGGAGTGATCGGCCCCGCGCGGTACGCCCGCTCCGGTCTCACGCGGGCGATCCTGCGCGGCGCCGAGTACCACTCCGCCGGCGGCGTCGCCGAGCGCTTCACGGCGGCGCGCGCCCTGCTCGACGAGGGCGGCCGGCAGCTCGTGTACCTCTACGTCCCCGAGCTCGACCAGGCGGCGCATGCGCGCGGCTGGGAGTCGCCGGAGTGGACGGCAGCGCTCGAGCTCCTGGACGGGGAGGTCGGCGGAGCGATCCGCGGGCTCTCCGCCCGGGAGAGCGTGCTGGTCACCGCCGACCACGGCATCGTGGACGTTCCGGCGTCCTCGCACGTGCTCGTCGAGCGGGGACCGCTGCTCGATGGCGTCCGGCACCTCGGAGGAGAGCCCCGCTGCCTGCAGCTGCACCTCGAGCCGGGTGTGGACCCCGACGAGGTGGCGCGGCGCTGGATCGAGGCGGAGGGCGCACGCGCCTGGATCGCGACGCGCGACGAGGTCGCCGTGAGCGGCTGGTTCGGCGAGGTCTCTCCGGCGGCGGCCGAGCGGATGGGCGACGTGTTCGTCGCGGCGCGGAGGACCATCGCCTACTACGCGGCGGACTACTCCTCCGGCCGCTCCATGATCGGGCAGCACGGGTCGCTCACGCCGGAGGAGACGCAGGTGCCGCTCCTCCGCTTCGGCGCGCTGGCCTGAGCCGGGCCGAGGGGACGGGGGCACCGTCCACCCCGGCGGAGCCGCGCCGGCGGAGGGTCAGTCGTCGCTGCGCGCTCCGAAGACGATCTCGTCCCAGCTCGGCATGGACGCCCGTCCCCTGCGGAGGCTCCCGCGCACGCCCGACGGCTGCTCGGGGACCGGGGGAGCGGTGCGCGGCGGCTCCGGTGCCTTCTCGACGGGAGGAGCGGCCTCGGCCTCGGGCTCCGGCTCCTCGCGGACGCGGAGGCTCGAGGCGTGATCGCGCTCGCCCCGGCGGCGCCGCAGGGCGTCGAGCAGGTCGGCGGTGTCGTTGAGGTTGCGCTCGCGCTGCTCCGTCGTGCTGGTGACGGGGCGGGGGAGCGTCGAGATCGGGCGCGGGGTCTCGGAGAGGGCCGGCTGCGGCTCCGTGTCGGAGGGGCGGACGGCGGCCGGCCGGGCGTGCGGCATCGCGGCGGGGCGGCCGGCGGTGGGGTGGTCGGCCCGGGCGGAGCGGCTCGGCGCCTCCGCGGACTCCGTGTCGAAGCGCGTGGCGAGCTCGTCGACGGCGGCGGGGATGACGGCGCGCAGGCGCGGGATGAGGGTCGGCCGGATCTCGCCCTGCTGCGAGAGCGTGATCGCCTCGGAGGTCAGCGGCGACAGCAGCGCCTTCCGCGGGTCGAAGCGCCAGCGGGCGTCGTGGTCGATCTCGTCCGAGCGGAAGAGGAGCTTGACGACCCAGCCCTCCTCCTCCTTCCAGCTCGACCACTGCTCGCCCTCGGCGCCGAGCGACGCGAGGCGGTCGCGGATGACATCGCCGAAGGGCGTGCCCTCCTCGAGGGGATCGGGGTCGGTGGTCGTGTAGACGCGCACGGCGAGAGCGGACGCGACGATGTGCTCGCGCTCGGCCGTGACGGGTCCCTCGAAGCGCTGGACGTAGCCCAGGTCGGCGCCCGTGAGCTCGGCGACCTCCTCGGCGGAGAGCCCGGAGCGGATGTGGGCCTGGATCTCGCGGGGGGAGACGCGCTTCTCGCGCGGCGGAAGGGTGTGGACCCGCGGCCGCAGCTGGCTCTGCAGCGTCTCGTCGATGCGGACCGAGAAGCGCTCGCCGCCCTCGGACACGAGGACGAGCGATCCGCCCTCGACGCCGATCACCTTCAGTTCCATCATCGTGGGGACCCTCCTTCTGGACGCGGACCGGGCAAGGATGCCACGCGCCCGGGCGATCGGCCGGGAATACCCCGGGCGGGTCGAAAGTTGGTGCGGAAGGAGGCGGGGCGAGCGGGTGTCAAGAGCCGTTCGAGGTGGTTTGCGAATCGATGCGTCGTGATGCACACTGACCCCGCCGATTTGTTGAACAGCAGAAATAAGAAGTGGATGGGAATGGCTACGGACTACGACGCCCCCCGCAAGACCGATGACGACTCCGAGTCGATCGAGGCCCTGAAGGAGCGAGTCCCCGACAAGATGTCCGGAGTCGTCGACGTCGATGACGCCGACAACCCGGGCGGATTCGAACTGCCCGGTGCCGATCTGTCCGACCTCGATCTGGACGTCGTGGTCCTTCCGCCCCAGGCGGACGAGTTCACGTGCGTGAGCTGCTTCCTCGTGAAGCACCGCTCGCAGATCGACCACGAGGAGAAGCTCGGACCGATCTGCCTGGAGTGCGCTGCTTAAGCGCCTCCCGGCTCCGAAGGACGACCGCTCCGTCGCCGTGATCCCCGGATCGCGGCGACGATGTCGTCCGGGCGGCGGGTGGAGACCAGCCAGTACGGCGTCGGGTCGGCCGGATCCTCGATCGGGACCCGCACCACCTCCTTCACCCAGCCGCGGATGACCAGGTACGCCCGCGCGTCCAGGCGCGTCCCGCGCTCGGCGAACGCCTGGTCCCCCGAGTAGGAGGACGGCTCGCCCACGAGGTCCAGCGGGATATGTGCGCGGCCGGCGCGCAGCTCCCCCTCCGCCACCTCGATCACGGGGGAGAGCGCCAGCAGCGACAGCACGCAGCCCGCGTACAGCACGACCGCGACGATCACCCCCACCGCGAGGTCGATGGGCGCGAACACCAGGATGCTGGCGGGGATCACGAGGGCGGTGGCGACGAAGAGCCAGGGCGCGGGCCACAGCCTCTCTCGGTAGGACGGCATGACCCTATTGGATCAGACGTTTGGTCTACCCTCGTCACGTGCCTGCAACCGTCGACGTCCCGATCACCGCGGACCGGCTCCCCTCCTACGCCCGTCCGGGCGACGCGGGAGCCGATCTCCACTCGACGGAGGACATGGTGCTCGCCCCCGGTGAGCGCGCCTCCGTCGGCACCGGGGTGGCCGTCGCCCTCCCGGAGGGCCACGCCGGCTTCGTCGTCCCCCGCAGCGGGCTGGCCTTCAGGCACGGCATCACCGTCGTCAACGCCCCCGGAACGATCGACGCGGGCTACCGCGGCGAGATCCGGGTGGCGCTGCTGAACACCGACAGCCGCGAGACGTACCGCGTCTCGGCGGGGGACCGGATCGCGCAGCTCGTGATCGTCCCCGTCGTCCAGGCGAGGTTCACGACCGTCGACGAGCTTCCCGAGTCGGTCCGCGGCACGGGCGGCTTCGGATCCACCGGGTACGCCGCCGGCGCCCAGGAGACCAGAATCCACGAGGAGAGCGCATGAGCGACATCCAGCCCACGGCCGGCGAGGCCGCCGAGCCCGTCCAGCAGGACTTCGAGAAGTCGGCGCCGGAGGACCGCGCGGAGGCCGGGCCCCTGGACGAGCGCGAGGCCAACCCGGTCCGCCCCTACATCGACCTCGGCGGGGTGAAGGTGCTTCCCCGCGAGGGCATGCACATCCGCCTCGAGGTCGAGGAGGGGACCAAGCGCGTCATCGCCGTCGGCCTCGACTACGCAGGGTCGACGCTGCAGGTGCAGCCCTTCTCCGCGCCGCGCTCCTCGGGCCTCTGGCACGAGATCCGCGGCCAGATCGCCGAGCAGATCGGCCGTCAGGGCGGATCGACGACGGAGCGCGACGGCGTCTTCGGTCCGGAGCTCGTCGCCGAGCTCCCGATCGCCGGCGGCCAGACCCGCGTCGCCCGGTTCGTCGGCGTCGACGGTCCGCGCTGGTTCCTCCGCGGCGTGATCGCCGGAGCCGGAGCCGTCGACGAGCAGGCGGCCGCCTCAGTCGAGGAGCTCTTCCGCAGCATCGTCGTGGTCCGCGGCAGCGGCCCGATGCCTCCGCGCGACCTGATCCCGCTGAAGGTGCCGACCGGCAGCCAGACCCAGCAGAGCGCGAGCTGACCGGCATGGAGCCGGTGCGGCCCGAGGACCCGGCCCGATCGGAGGAGCCGGTCCGGCCCGAGGTGGGCGACGCGATCGCGCAGGCCGCCCGCCGCTCGGGACTCGGCGCGGTCGCCGACGGCGAGCCGTTCGACGGGAAGGCGCTGCTGCGCACCATGGGCGGCGTCCGGGGGATCCTCGAGGCCGTCGTGCCCGGCATCGCCTTCGTCCTGCTCTACACGGTCACCTCGGAGCTGGTGCTCTCGCTGGTCGCATCCGTCGGGCTCGCCGTGGCGTTCACGGTGGCGCGGGTGCTCGGCCGGACGCCGGTGATCCAGGCCGTCGGCGGGCTGCTCGCCGTGGTGGTCTCGGCCGCACTGGCGCTGTTCACCGGGCGGGGCGTCGACAACTTCGCCCTGGGGCTGCTCACCAACCTCGTCTACGGGCTCGTCTTCCTCCTCTCCGTCCTCGTGCGCTGGCCCCTGATCGGCGTCGCCGCCGGCTTCCTGATGGGGGACGGCACCTCCTGGCGGTCCGATCGGCGCAAGCGCCGCCTCTTCGGCGCCCTGACCCTCGCGTGGGCGGGGCTCTTCCTCCTGCGCCTGGCCGTGCAGTACCCGCTGTTCCTCGCCGAGGACACCACGGCGCTGGGCATCTGGAAGCTGGCGCTGGGCCTGCCCCTGTACGCGCCGCTGCTGGTGCTCACCGTGCTCGCCGTCCGGGCCGAGTACCGCGGAGCCGACGAGCGCGCCGATGCGGGCGATGCTCCGGATCGTGCATAGAATTGTCTCGACGTCGAGATAAATAGCGCTCGCCTCCCCGCACCGTCGCGGCGAGGTCGACCGGGCGCCTCGGCGTCGAGGAGTTAGGTCCTCCTTGGTGGCAGGCCGCTGTGCGCGGTCGTCAAGATGAGGACGGAGAGCGGCTCCGCCCGTCGGCGGACGCTGCAGTCAGCGAAGGAGAGGGCGACGTGTCCGCGGTAGACAGCTTTGGATCGAAAGACACCCTGAAGGTCGGCTCGACCGACTACGAGGTGTTCCGCATCGACCGGGTCCCCGGTCACGAGAAGCTCCCGTTCAGCCTCAAGGTGCTGCTCGAGAACCTCCTCCGCACGGAGGACGGCGCGAACATCACCGCCGACCACATCCGCGCCCTCGGCGAGTGGGTCCCGGAGTCGGAGCCCGACACCGAGATCCAGTTCACGCCGGCCCGCGTGGTCATGCAGGACTTCACCGGCGTGCCCTGCATCGTCGACCTCGCCACGATGCGCGAGGCCGTCGCTGCCCTGGGCGGCGACGCGAACCGGATCAACCCGCTCGCGCCCGCCGAGATGGTGATCGACCACTCCGTCATCGCCGACCTCTTCGGCACCGAGGACGCGCTCGAGCGCAACGTCGAGCTCGAGTACGAGCGCAACGGCGAGCGGTACCAGTTCCTCCGCTGGGGCCAGACCGCCTTCGACGACTTCAAGGTCGTACCGCCCGGAACCGGCATCGTGCATCAGGTCAACATCGAGTACCTGGCCCGCGTCACCATGACCCGCGAGGTGGGCGGTGCGCTGCGCGCCTACCCCGACACCTGCGTCGGCACCGACTCGCACACGACGATGGTCAACGGCCTCGGCGTGCTCGGCTGGGGCGTCGGCGGCATCGAGGCCGAGGCCGCGATGCTCGGCCAGCCCGTCTCGATGCTCATCCCGAAGGTCGTCGGCTTCAAGCTCACCGGCTCGATCCCGACCGGCGTGACCGCGACGGACGTCGTGCTCACCATCACGCAGATGCTGCGCAAGCACGGCGTGGTCGGCAAGTTCGTCGAGTTCTACGGGGCCGGCGTCGCCGCGGTGCCGCTCGCGAACCGCGCCACCATCGGCAACATGAGCCCCGAGTTCGGCTCCACCGCAGCGATGTTCCCCATCGATGACGTGACCCTCGACTACCTGCGCCTCACCGGCCGCAGCGACGAGCAGATCGCCCTCGTCGAGCAGTACTCCAAGCTGCAGAAGCTCTGGCACGACCCCGCGGTCGAGCCGGTCTTCAGCGAGTACCTCGAGCTCGACCTCGGCACCGTCGTCCCCTCGATCGCCGGCCCGAAGCGCCCGCAGGACCGGATCGAGCTCTCGTCCGCCAAGACGCAGTTCGAGTCGGATCTCACCAACTACGCGGACGTCTCGCACGACATCGTCGACCTGACCATCGCGGAGTCGTTCCCCGCCTCCGACCCCGGAGAGCTGCAGCCGCAGGACGAGCACAGCAGCCACGAGCACACCCACCGCTCGCACGCGCCGGCGACCGCCTCCAAGCCGACCACGGTCGAGCTCGGTGAGGGCGGGACCTTCACGATCGATCACGGCGCCGTCGCGATCGCGGCGATCACCTCGTGCACCAACACGTCGAACCCGTCCGTCATGCTCGCGGCCGGCCTGCTGGCCCGCAACGCGGCGCAGAAGGGCCTGAAGGCCAAGCCGTGGGTCAAGACCACGCTGGCGCCCGGATCGAAGGTCGTCACCGACTACTACGAGAAGGCCGGCCTGACCGAGTCGCTCGAAGCGCTCGGCTTCTACACGGTCGGCTACGGCTGCACGACCTGCATCGGCAACTCCGGCCCGCTGCTCGAGGAGATCTCGGCCGCGGTGCAGGACAACGACCTCGCCGTGACCGCCGTGCTCTCGGGCAACCGCAACTTCGAGGGCCGCATCAACCCGGACGTGAAGATGAACTACCTGGCGAGCCCCCCGCTCGTCATCGCCTACGCGCTCGCCGGCTCGATGAACTTCGACTTCGAGGTCGACGCGCTCGGCACCGACTCCGACGGCAACGACGTGTTCCTCAAGGACATCTGGCCCGACGCGGCCGAGGTGCAGGCGACGATCGACTCGTCGATCGACAAGTCGATGTTCGACACGCAGTACGCGGGCGTGTTCGACGGTGACGAGCGCTGGCGCGCACTGCAGACCCCCGAGGGCTCGATCTTCGAGTGGGACGAGTCGTCGACCTACGTGCGGAAGCCCCCGTACTTCGACGGCATGACGATGGAGACGACCCCGGTCACCGACATCGCCGGTGCCCGCGTGCTCGCCAAGCTCGGCGACTCCGTCACGACCGACCACATCAGCCCCGCCGGCTCGATCAAGGCCGACAGCCCCGCCGGCCGCTACCTCGACGAGCACGGCATCGACCGCAAGGACTACAACTCCTACGGCTCGCGCCGCGGCAACCACGAGGTGATGATCCGCGGCACGTTCGCGAACATCCGCCTGCGCAACCAGCTGCTCGACGGCGTGGAGGGCGGCTACACCCGCGACTTCACTCAGCCGGACGCCCCGCAGTCGTTCATCTACGACGCGTCGCAGAACTACCAGGCCGAGGGAACCCCGCTCGTCATCCTGGGCGGCAAGGAGTACGGCTCCGGCTCGTCGCGCGACTGGGCGGCCAAGGGCACGAGCCTGCTGGGCGTCAAGGCGGTCATCGTCGAGAGCTTCGAGCGGATCCACCGCTCGAACCTCATCGGCATGGGCGTCGTCCCGCTGCAGTTCCCCGCGGGCGAGAGCTGGGAGTCGCTGGGCCTGGACGGCACCGAGTCGATCAGCATCTCGGGCATCGAGGAGCTGAACGAGGGCGTCACCCCCAAGACGGTCCACGTCGTCGCCGAGCCGACCGAGCACTCGGCCGAGGGCAAGCGGACCGTCGAGTTCGACGCGGTCGTCCGCATCGACACCCCCGGTGAGGCGGACTACTACCGCAACGGCGGCATCCTGCAGTACGTGCTGCGCTCGCTCGTCTAGATCAGCCGCAGAGCGTGTGCGCCTTCCCTGCGGGGGAGGCGCACACGCGTTCCCGGGGGCCCCGTGCGTAGACTCGGGAGACGTCCCCACCTCGCTCACGACCCCGGAAGGCGGCGCGCATGGCTGTTCTCGAGACCATCGGCGGTCCTCGCGATCTCGATCGCCTGACCGCGGCCGAGCTCGAGACGCTGGCGCAGGAGATCCGCGACTTCCTCGTGCGCGAGGTCTCGAAGACCGGCGGCCACCTGGGCCCGAACCTCGGCGTCGTCGAGACGACCATCGCGATCCACCGGGTCTTCGACTCGCCGCACGACGCGATCGTGTTCGACACCGGACACCAGTCCTACGTCCACAAGCTGCTCACCGGTCGCCAGGACTTCTCGAAGCTCCGGCAGCGCGGCGGCCTCGCCGGCTACCCGCAGCGGAGGGAGTCGCCGCACGACATCGTCGAGAGCTCGCACGCCTCCAGCTCGCTGTCCTGGGCGGACGGCATCTCCCGCGCCTTCACGATGACCGGTCAGACCGACCGCCACGTCGTCGCGGTCGTGGGCGACGGCGCCCTCACCGGCGGCATGACCTGGGAGGCGCTGAACAACATCAGCGACGACAACTCCCGCGGGCTCGTCATCGTGGTCAACGACAACGGGCGCTCCTACGCCCCGACCATCGGCGGCATGGCCCGCTTCCTCAACGGCGTCCGCACGCGGCCGACCTACCGCACGATGCACCGCGGCTCCCGGGCCGTCTCAGAGCGGCTGGGCGGCCCCGCCGCCGCCGTCTACCGCGGCATGCGCGGCGGGCTCCACGGCTTCCTCAGCCGCTTCATCAACAACGAGGCGCTCTACTCCAACCTCGACATCAAGTACCTGGGGCCGATCGACGGACACGACCTGACGGCGATGGAGGAGGCCCTCCAGCAGGCGAAGGACTACGGCCAGCCGGTCATCGTCCACGCGATCACCCAGAAGGGCAAGGGCTTCGGTCCGGCCGTGCACGACCTCGCCGACCAGTTCCACGCCGTCGGGCAGATCGACCCCGAGACAGGCGAGCCGCTGAGCGCGGCCGGCGCCCGCTCGTGGACCTCGGTGTTCGCCGAGGAGATCGTCACCCTGGCCGACGAGGACCCGACGATCGTCGGCATCACGGCCGCCATGCTCCGGCCCGTCGGTCTCGACCGCCTCGCGGAGAAGTACCCGGAGCGCGTCTTCGACGTCGGCATCGCGGAGCAGCACGCCGTGACCTCGGCCGCCGGTCTCGCCTTCGGCGGGCTGCATCCGGTCGTCGCGCTGTACGCCACCTTCGTGAACCGCGCCTTCGACCAGGTGCTGATGGACGTCGCACTGCACCGAGCGGGCGTCACCTTCGTGCTGGACCGCGCCGGAGTCACCGGACCCGACGGTCCGAGCCACCACGGCATGTGGGATCTGGCGATCCTGCAGGTCGTCCCGAACATCCGCCTCGCCGCTCCGCGCGACTCCGTGCGCCTGCGCGAGGAGCTGCGCGAGGCCGTCGGCGTCACCGACGCGCCGACCGTGGTGCGCTTCTCGAAGGGGAGCGTCGGTGACGAGATCGACGCCGTCGAGCGTCTCGGCGACGGGGTCGACGTGCTCGCCCGCGCCGAGCGCAAGGACGTGCTGCTGGTCACGGTCGGGCCGATGGCCGCGATGGGTCTCGAGGTCGCCCAGCGGCTCGCGGCCCAGGGCATCGGAGCCACCGTCGTCGACCCCCGCTGGGTCGTGCCCGTTCCCACCAGCATCATCGAGCTCGCCCGCGAGCACCGCATCGTCGTCTCGATCGAGGACGGGGTGCGCGTCGGCGGGATCGGCACGCGCATCCGCCAGGACCTGCGCGAGGCCGGCGTGGACACCGCGGTGACAGAGCTCGGGCTGCCCGACCAGTTCCTCGACCACGCGAAGCGCGAGGAGATCCTCGAGGACGTCGGGCTCACTCCCCAGCACATCGCCCGCGACGTCGTCGCGCAGGTGCTGGGCAGCAAGATCCCGGTCGCCCGTCCGCTCCCGGACGAGGTCGAGGCCCGGGACGACGCCCGCAGCGACTGATCGTCCGTCGGGACCCGTCCCGCAGGCGACGCGCGGAAGGGGCGCCGGATCCGATCCGGCGCCCCTTCCGCGTCACTGCACTCCGCGTCAGTCGACGCCGCGGATCGCGGGGTGGTGGAACGTGTCCCCGAACGCCCGCTCGCTCGCGCCGACCCGGTCGAGGTAGGGCGTGAGCCCGCCCATCTGGAACGGGTAGCCCGCGCCGAGGATCAGGCAGAGGTCGATGTCCTCGGCGGCGTGCACGACGTCGTCGTCCAGCATCCGCTTGACCTCGTCCGCGAGACCCGTCTCGACGCGCAGCCGCAGCTGCTCGGCCGTCATCGGCTCCGTGCCGCCGGCGACGATCGCGACAGCGCGCTTGTCGACGCCCTTCACACGCCCCTTCGCGTCGCGCTCGAAGACGTGGCCGAGCTCGGCGAGGCGGTGCAGGTTGGGGCTGTCGAAGAAGCGGTCGGGGAACGCGGCGTGATGGGTGTCGAGCACGTGCGCGCCGACCTTGAGGCCCACCAGCTCGAGCAGCTCGAACGGGGTCATCGGCAGGCCGAACGGAGCCAGCGACTGCTCGACGACCTCGAAGGGAGTGCCCGTGTCGACCGCGTGCATCGCCTCGCCCAGGACCTTCGCCAGCACGCGGTTCACCACGAAGCCCGGGGTGTCGCGCGTGATGACGGCGTTCTTCTTGAGCTTCGCGGCCGTGACCATCGCCGTCGAGAGGGTCTCGTCGTCGGTGTGCGGTGTCCGGACCACCTCGATCAGCGGCATGACCGCGACCGGGTTGAAGAAGTGGAAGCCGACGAGGCGCTCCGGGTGCTCCAGCCGCTCGCCGATGCGCTCGACGGAGAGGGACGAGGTGTTGGTCGCGAGCACCGCCGTGGGCGAGACGTAGCGCTCGATGTCGGCGAACACGTCCTGCTTCACCGACAGCTCCTCGAAGACCGCCTCGATCACCCAGTCGGCGTCGGCGAAGTCGGAGCGGTCGGTCGTGCCGGTGATCAGCGCCCGGAGGCGGTTCGCGTCGTCGGGGGAGACGCGCCCCTTCGCCAGCAGCGCATCGATCTCGGCGCGGATGCCCGCGACGCCCTTGTCGACCCGCTCCTGGTCGAGGTCGGTGATGACCACCGGCACCTGGAGGCGGCGGAGGAAGAGCAGCGCGAACTGCGAGGCCATGAGGCCCGCGCCGACGACCCCGACCTTGGTGACGGGCTTGGCCAGCGCCCTGTCGGGCGCTCCCGCAGGACGCTTGGCGCGCTTCTGCACCAGATCGAACGCGTAGATGCTCGCGCGGAACTGGTCGCCCGAGATCAGGTCGGCCAGCGCCTCGTCCTCGGCGGCGAAGCCCTCCTCGCGGGTGGTGTTCTTCGCGGCCTTGAGCAGCTCCAGCGCGCGGTACGGAGACGCTGCGACCGTGCCGATCCGCGACTCCAGCTGCTTGCGAGCGATCGAGATCGCGACGTCCCACTTGACCAGCCGCTCCAGCTTGCCGGGTGCGTTCGGCCGCTCCACCTTCACGGAGCCGCCGATCACGCCGTCGGCCCAGCGGAGCGAGTTCTCGAGGAAGGCGGCGGGCGGGAAGATCGCGTCGGCGATGCCGAGGTCGAACACCTCCTGGCCCTTGAGCGTGCGGTTGTTCTTGAGCGGGTTCTCGACCACGACCTTGAGGGCGTTCTCGATGCCGATCAGGTTCGGCAGGAGCCACGCGCCGCCCCAGCCGGGGATGATGCCGAGGAAGACCTCGGGGAGCCCGAGCGCGGGGATGGAGGAGTCGACCGTGCGGTAGTCGGCATTCAGGCCGATCTCGGTGCCGCCGCCCAGGGCGAGGCCGTTGATGAAGGCGAAGGACGGCACGCCCAGCTCGGCCAGCATCCCCAGCGTGCGGTGGCCCAGGCGCGCCAGCTGGCGGCCGAGCTCACGGCTCGGGATGGCCCCGACCTTGCTGAGGTCGGCTCCCGCGGCGAGGATGAACGGTTTGCCGGTGATGCCGACCGCCTGGATCTCGCCGCGCGAGGCGCGCTCCTTCTGCGCCAGGAGGACGTCCGCCAGCTCGAAGAGCGACGCCGGCCCGAAGGTGTTGGGGCGGGTGTGGTCGCGGTC